>CAZRPK010000001.1:0-30224 GCA_964601915.1 uncultured Kangiella sp.
TGCTCCTTATCATATCATCTCTGACTTTAAAGCGGCTTCAACAGTCATTTTGGTACATGCCTCTGCACCTTACTCAGTAATATGCAGAGGCATGTTATTTAATCCTTTTTTAGATTATACACAATGAGTATTTACACCCTCGGAAAAGCGCACGGATGACCCCACCGATTCGACATGATCACTTAATGCATGATGTCGCTTTTTGATTTCCTTGTCTAGCTTACATTTATTATATGAATTCAGATCATTATAAAACAAAAAAAGCCCGAATACTTCTATTCAGGCTTTTTTTATTGAGGGGTATATGCCATAAAATTTACATCATGCCAGGCATTCCGCCCATGCCACCCATACCACCCATATCAGGAGCACCACCAGAAGCTTCAGCAGGCATATCAGCAACCATTGCTTCTGTAGTAATCATTAATCCAGAAACAGAAGCAGCATGTTGTAATGCGCTACGAGTTACCTTAGTTGGATCAAGAATACCCATTGCAATCATGTCGCCGTATTCACCCGTTGCAGCGTTATAACCGTAATTCCCTTCTCCGCCAGCAACATTGTTAAGTACAACTGATGCTTCATCACCAGCGTTTGCGACTATCTGACGTAAAGGCTCATTCACCGCTCTCAGTAAAATATGAATGCCAGCTGTTTGGTCATCATTTTCGCCCGTTAATTTGTCAATTTTAGAAGCGGCTCTTACTAACGCAACACCGCCGCCAGGAACAACCCCTTCTTCAACCGCTGCACGAGTTGCGTGAAGTGCATCTTCAACTCTTGCTTTCTTTTCTTTCATTTCAATTTCAGTGGCTGCGCCAACTTTAATAACTGCAACACCGCCAGCTAATTTAGCAACACGTTCTTGCAACTTTTCACGGTCATAATCAGATGAAGTTTCTTCAATTTGACGACGAATGGCTTCAACACGTGATTGAATATTGCTGCTTTCGCCAGCACCATCAATCAAAGTCGTATTTTCTTTAGTGATAGAAATTTTCTTAGCGGTTCCTAAATCTTCAAGTGTTGCATTTTCTAAGGTAAGACCTACTTCTTCAGAAATAACAGTCGCTCCCGTTAAGATTGCAATATCTTCAAGCATTGCCTTACGACGGTCACCAAAACCTGGCGCTTTAACAGCGGTTACTTTTACGATACCACGAATATTGTTAACCACTAACGTTGCTAATGCTTCACCATCTACATCTTCAGCAATAATCATTAAAGGCTTGCCTGCTTTAGCAACATTCTCTAATACCGGTAACATTTCACGGATGTTTGAGATTTTCTTATCAACAATTAGGATCAAAGGTGCATCCATTTCAACTGACATACTGTCTTGGTTGTTAATGAAGTAAGGCGATAAATAACCACGGTCAAACTGCATACCTTCAACAACGTCTAGTTCATTTTCTAAACCAGTACCTTCTTCAACGGTAATAACGCCTTCTTTACCAACTTTACCCATTGCATTTGCAATAATTTCGCCGACATCTTTATCAGAGTTTGCAGAAATAGTTCCTACTTGAGCAATTGCTGTATCATCTTCACAAGCAACCGAAAAGCCTTTTAATTCTGCAACAATTGCCTTAGTTGCTTGATCAATTCCGCGTTTAAGATCCATTGGATTCATGCCCGCAGCCACTGACTTTAAGCCTTCATTTAAAATTGACTGAGCTAATACTGTTGCAGTCGTTGTTCCGTCACCGGCAACATCAGAAGTTTGAGAAGCCACTTCTTTAAGCATTTGTGCGCCCATGTTTTCGAATTTATTTTCTAATTCGATTTCTTTAGCCACAGAAACACCATCTTTAGTTACAGTTGGCGCGCCGAATGAACGATCTAAAACGACATTACGTCCCTTTGGGCCTAAAGTCACTTTGACTGCGTTTGCTAAAATATTTACGCCGTTCACCATTTGTGAACGTGCGTCATCTCCAAATCTTACGTCTTTTGCTGACATATTAAATTCCTCTTAAATTTTTATTTATTTGTTAACTGAACAATTCAGGTTTAATTAATCAATAATGCCAACGATGTCATCTTCACGCATAATTAATAGCTCTTCGCCATCAACCTTGACTTCGTTACCCGCATATTTACCAAAAAGAACTTTATCGCCTACTTTCACTTCAAGAGCGCGTACATCACCATTATCTAATTGCTTACCATTACCTGCGGCAATCACTTCACCACGGCTTGGCTTTTCTTTCGCGTTATCAGGAATAATAATTCCACCCGCGCTTGTTGTTTCATCTTCCATACGTCTTACTAATACACGGTCATGCAAAGGGCGAATACTCATCGATTTTGTCTCCTAATTGGTTTTGCTAATTGGTTTAGTAAATTATTAATCTGATACTAATAAAAGAGTCAGTTTATTAAAAATTCTTTGGTTATATGGGGGTGATTTTTTAGCACTCAACCCCTTAGAGTGCTAATTAATAGATAAATGGATATTAATTCAAGGATTTATTTATAAAACGTTTAACCCTAAAGTGCACTATAGGGTTTATAATTCCAGAGTCAGCAATGCAAAGAAAACAAATTACTGGATAATTAGTAGGTTATGGAAAAATTATTAAAAATTGGAGAAATAGCAAAACAAGCGAACATTACCGTTGAAACATTGCGCTTTTACCAATCAGAACAACTATTAATTCCAAAAATGACCAACCAATCTGGCTACCGTTTATATTCTGTACAAGATCAACAAAGGCTAAATTTTATACTACATTCTAAAAAAGTCGGATTCTCCTTATCTGAAATTAAGCAGTTATTATCCCTCAGAACAGACAAAGATCATCATACCTGCGAAGAAGTAAAAGATTATACTGGTGATAAGATCAACGAAACCGAATCTAAAATACGCAATCTACAAAAAATGAGACAAGCCTTGAACAATTTACACGATGCTTGTTGTGGTGGTACAGAAAGTGCCAAACAATGTACCATTTTGAATAGTTTAGATGATCCTGAGCTCTTCACAAATTCAAATAACGAAGCCTTAGGGTAAAAACCATGACTGACTATCTATTTAACTTTATCGATCTTTTTACCGAATCTGCGCCTTGGTTATTATTGGGCCTTTTGATTGCTGGATTTATGAAATGGTTGGTTCCTATGGAATTATTGCAGAAACACATGGGCAACAATCGCCTAAGTTCTATTTTAAAAGCAACATTTATTGGCGCCCCACTGCCTTTATGCTCTTGCGGCGTCATTCCAGCCGCCATTGGGCTAAGACGCGCAGGTGCTTCAAAATCTACAACAATTTCATTTTTGGTTGCTACACCAGAAACAGGGATTGACTCAGTCTCAGTCTCATATGCACTATTAGGTCCATTTTTTGCGATTATACGTCCAACATCAGCGATCTTCACTGCTATTTATGCGGGTCTAATGGTTAAGTTTTTTGCTTTAAATGAAAATAATCAAAAAGTTGACCAGGAAAATGACGAAATTGAGACAAAGACGTCCTGTTGTAGTAAAAAAGAAAAAGCTCTAGAAATAGCTAAACCTTGTTGCGATCAACCAGTAAAAACGAAAAAAACAAGCTGTTGTGAAAGCAATCCTAAAGAAAAAACAACAATCTTTCAGTTATTTAATCAATCTCTAGAATTTTCCAGTGGAAAATTGTTATCAGACATCACCAAATGGCTATTAATCGGTTTGCTATTAGCTGCCGCGATTAAAACGTGGGTTTCAACGGATTTTTTAACTCAATGGGGTGATGGTTTTATGGCAATGGTGGTTATGGCAGTAATCGGTATACCAATGTACATCTGCGCCACCGCATCAACCCCTTTAGCCGCTGGTTTTTTGGCTGCTGGACTTTCACCAGGAGCAATCTTAGTTTTCATGTTGGCGGGACCAGCTACGAACATTGCCACGATGGGCATGATTAAACAAGAAATGGGAACATCAGTATTAGTGGCTTATTTATTTAGTCTATTTACTGCCAGTATTGGATTTGGCTATTTAACTAATTGGTTGATTGGCTTCTATCACTTCACAATTCCTACTGTAGCCGCTAACGAGCATGTAATGAATACGTCCGTTATCTACATTTTTTCTGCTCTATTACTTTTGATTTTGATGATTAGAAACTTAATTCAAAAAAATTAACCTATTAAGACCCTTCCAAACCCGATTATTATTAACTGGTTTGTCCATTACAAGCCTCAATATGTTCTAAAATCCCATATTGAACTAAATTGTTGCTTTATTGCCCAATAAATACTTATTATGTTGGCATCGTCTGAAAAATAGCCATCTTCAATATTTTAGCTAGAGCTTCTTCGTTAAATTATCAGATTGTTCATAATTGGCATTTTTTAGGAATATATACATAATTGATGTCAATTTAAGCTAAACTGAATGAAGTTAGCTCATTATTCGAAAATTGCTTTTGATTGAACATTTGAGGTAAAATTTTGAAAATACTATTAATCAATGGACCCAATCTTAATATGTTAGGCTCAAGAGAGCCTGAGATATACGGTTCATTGACGCTTGTTCAAATAGAAGCGAAGTTATCTGAAATTGCACAAGAGAACTCGATAGAACTCACATGCTTTCAATCTAATGCCGAACACGAAATTATTGATCAAGTTCAATCCAGTAAAGATCGCGCAATAGACTTCATTTTGATCAATCCAGCTGCATTTACCCATACAAGCGTTGCAATAAGGGATGCTTTTGCCAGTGTAAAAATACCCTTTATCGAAATACACCTCTCCAACCCTCATGCTCGTGAAGCTTTCAGAAAACATTCTTATTTTTCTGATCTAGCAGCGGGTGTAATAGCTGGGTTTGGTGTTGATAGTTATATAATGGCGCTGAATTCAGCCATTAAACGATTACAAAGTTAAGAACATAGAATGATATATAAGCTATAACAATTAGAAACTAAAGGTAACAATATTATGGATATTCGAAAAGTAAAAAAATTAATCGAATTATTAGAAGAATCAGGCGTTGCTGAAATTGAAATTAAGGAAGGCGAAGAGTCCGTTCGTATTACTCGAGCTGTTGCTCCAATGGCTGCTCCAATGCAATATGCTGCACCAATGATGGCTCCACAAGCGATGCCTGTGGCGGCTCCCACACCAACGGCAGAAGTTGTTTCTGTTCCAGAAGTCACCGGGCATCAAGTTAAATCACCAATGGTTGGAACAATGTACCACGCACCTTCACCTGGCACGAGCAATTTTGTTGATGTAGGAAGCAAGGTAAACGTAGGCGATACGCTGTGCATTATCGAAGCAATGAAAATGATGAATCAAATTGATGCAGATAAATCAGGAACCATAAAAGCAATATTAATTGCCGATGGTGAGCCTGTAGAGTTTGATGAGCCTCTTTTTATTATTGAATAAAAGTGACTCGAACAAAGAATCTAAAAATTACAGAAATGAATCAACATAAAGGTTAATTCTGTAACAGCAAAATTGGAAAATAAAATGCTTGATAAAGTGGTTATTGCAAATCGTGGAGAAATTGCTCTACGTATATTAAGAGCTTGTAGAGAGCTTGGTATTAAAACGGTGGCTGTGCATTCAACTGCCGATGAAAGTTTAATGCATGTTCGGTTAGCCGATGAATCCGTTTGTATCGGCCCTCCTCCTGCCTTGGAAAGTTATTTGAATATTCCTGCCATTATTGCAGCGGCTGAAGTTACTGATGCAGTCGCTATTCATCCAGGATATGGATTTTTAGCTGAAAGTGCCGATTTTGCTGAGCAAGTTGAAAGAAGTGGTTTTGAATTTATTGGTCCGACAGCCGAGTCAATTCGTTTAATGGGCGATAAAGTTTCTGCCATTCAAACCATGAAAAAAGCGGGTGTTCCTTGTGTACCAGGATCGGATGGCTCTCTAGGCGAAGATGAAAAAGCTAATATCGCCATTGGGAAACGTATTGCCTATCCAGTTATCATTAAAGCATCGGGCGGTGGTGGCGGTCGTGGTATGCGGGTAGTGAGAGAGGAGTCTGAATTAATCAATTCTATCGCATTGACAAAAGCTGAAGCTAAAGCAGCTTTTAATAATGATGTCGTTTATATGGAAAAATTCTTAGAAACACCGCGCCATGTTGAAATTCAAATCCTTGCTGATAAACACGGTAATGCTATTTATTTAGGTGAGCGGGATTGCTCAATGCAACGTCGTCACCAAAAAGTAGTAGAAGAAGCTCCAGCACCAGGCATCACCGAAGAGAAGCGCCGTTTTATTGGTGAACGCTGTGTACAAGCCTGTAAAGAAATGGGTTATAGAGGGGCTGGTACATTTGAGTTTTTATATGAAAAAGGTGAATTCTATTTCATAGAAATGAACACACGAGTTCAAGTTGAACACCCTGTATCAGAACTTGTTTCAGGTGTTGATATTATAAAAGAGCAATTACGAATAGCAGAAGGACAACCTTTATCTTTTAAACAAGAAAACATTCAATTAAGAGGTCATTCCATCGAATGTCGAATCAATGCTGAAGATCCTGTTACTTTTATTCCGTCACCAGGAACTATTGAACGCTATCACGCACCAGGCGGACCTGGAGTTAGATGGGATTCGCACATCTATTCAGGTTATAAAGTACCACCTTATTACGATTCAATGATTGGTAAATTAATCACCTATGGAGAAACTCGTGAAGTGGCTATGGCACGTATGCAAATGGCACTTGATGAAGTTGTTATTGATGGCATTAAGACTAATATTGAATTACAAAGACGCATTATGGCAGATGAGAACTTCCAAAAAGGTGGAACTAACATCCACTATCTTGAGCATAAATTAGAGCTGGAATCTCAAAACTAATTGCTCTGCATCCTTGGACATAAAAAAGCCCGCATAAAGCGGGCAATAGGGATAAACAACTAACTTAAACTAACATTTCAATAAACTCTTTATTAAGAACTGAATAAATAATATGTGATTTATTTATCAAAAAGCTATCTTTAATTCTAAAGTGTTAATTTTTACGTTTTTTCAAATGTTCAAAACTCGCTGGTTTTGGATGCTCTGGTAATTTTATTTTTAACTTTGACGCAATCAAAACATCCGTATTAATTTTATTTATCGGAGAGTTATTATTGTTAACAGTTCCAATTTTTCGCCTAACGGTGTGCAATAAATTAAAACTTAATTGATCACTTTTAGTAACCAGCTTGCCGGCGTTATCCAATATAGAAAAACTGGCAGTATGAGTCCCATATTCAACATTAGAAACAGTTACGTTCATTGCAGAAATTGATGCGTCAACCAAGGAACCATCAATATAGAAAATAATATGATGTGCTTCACTTAGCTGAGGTAAAACATCTAATACAAACAAAGCCACACCACCATTATTACGGATAACACCATCGTTTTCAGGTTGTAAAAATGAAACTGAAACGTAGCCATTTGCTTGTGGATTACTGCCTGTATTTGAATCATTATCGGAGGAATGAAACACAACTTTAGGTGGTTTCATATTGATCGACTGACCCTCACTCATTGGTATCTCTTTTGAATTAACCGAAGGTTTATCGGAATAAGTTACTTTTCCATTTTCATCAATACTTTTATACAATATTTTTTTTTCTTGTGCGATAGTTAAATTCAAAATGCTTATAATAAACATTCCTAAAAAGACTTGTAAGAATTTGATTTTCATACTATTTGCTATTGTTTTACGAAGATTCTAACTATAAATTAGCAGATACTATCAATGATGCCTAGTATTATATCTCATAGATTATGATTTTATGTCACAAAGTATAGGTATTTAATCCAATAAATTTTATTGAATTAAATAAGACTACCTATACAAGTAGCTTTCCATAGTTGGATCGTATAATATTCAAGCACCCCTGATATTCAAACTTTCCGACCATGCTTTTATCTATTGATATTCGTAACTTTGCCATTATCCAATCTTTGCAGTTAGATTGGCAAGCAGGTATGAGCGTAATCACTGGAGAAACTGGTGCTGGTAAATCAATCGTCATCGATGCGCTTGGTTTAACTTTGGGCGAAAAAACAGAACAAAGTGTAATCACTAGCGGTGCTAAACAAACTGAAATAAGCGCTTTATATGAAGTTGCCCACAAAAGCCCAGCATTTTTATGGTTGAAAGAGAATGACTTACTTGATGAAGAGATATTGGATAATATTTCAAATGCATCTCATCGAGTAATACTTAAAACTGAATGCATTCTACGACGAGTGATTATTAGAGAAGGTCGTTCAAAATGTTATATTAATGGTCGAAATGTTGCCCAAACACAATTAAGACAATTAGGCAGTTTACTCGTTGATATTCATGGTCAACACGCACACCAGTCACTTTTAAAAAATAAAGAGCAACTTCATTTACTTGATCGTTATGCCAATCATGCAAAGTTATTACAGAGTGTAAAAGATGCTTATCAACAACTTAAAAGTATTGAACTACGCAAAAAAATATTACAAGAAGATAAACGCTCTCGAGATGCTAAGCGAGAGTTATTAAGCTACCAAGTCGAAGAGCTAACTTTAGCTAATCCAGAACAAAAAGTATTAGATAATTTAGAAACCGAGCATAAACGAGTGGCAACCTCTCACGATAGGCTGTCATTAACTCAAGAGGCTTTAATCAATTTAACTGAAAATGAGGGTTCATCTTGCTTAAACAGCCTAAATGCTTCAATTAACCAGTTATCTTCTTTGGTAACACTTGATAGTAGCGTACAAGGCATTAAGGAGATTTTAACCGATGCGGAATCATTAATTCAGGAAGCAAAAGCTGAATTAGAAAATTATAGAGATCTGTTGGATTGCGAACCAGAAAACCTTGAGGCACTTGATACACAGCTTACAAGATTCCATGATTTAGCAAGAAAACATCATGTTAGTTTACAACAACTACCTGACTATTTTATTTCACTACAACAACAACTTAATCAACTTCAGGCAGATGATAACGAACTTGAACAAGCCGAAATTGATTACAATAATTCTTTAAAAGAATATTTAAAACGCGCAAATTTATTGACTATTAGTCGTAAGAAAGTTGCAAAAAAATTATCTCAATTAGTCTCTGATAAAATCCAACCGCTAGCGATGGATGGCGGGGAATTTGAGGTTCAATTAATATCTAAAGAATCACAATATTCTTCATTAGGAATAGATGAAATTGAGTTTTTAGTTTCAGCCAATCCAGGACAACCCTTGCAAGCGCTTAATAAGGTTGCATCTGGCGGCGAGCTATCGCGTATTAGTTTAGCTATCGCGGTGATAACTTCTGAGCAACAATTAGTACCCTGTATTATATTTGATGAAGTCGATGTAGGAATTGGCGGTGCGACAGCAGAAACTGTTGGTGTGCTGTTAAAACAGTTAGCGAAAGACAGACAAGTACTGTGTGTTACTCACCAGCCACAAGTAGCGTCTTGTGGACACCATCATTTGATTGCTAGCAAAACCAAACTTAAACAATCCACAACCACTCAAGTATTCCAATTAGATCAAAAACAACGAATTGATGAAGTTGCTAGAATGCTTGGTGGAAAAATTATATCCGATAAAACCCTTTCTCATGCCAAAGAAATGCTAAACATTAAATAACTCTTCTGACTTTTTTAGTTCTAACATTAAATAACCTGAGTTCGAGATAAATATTTTAATTGTTAATAAGGCGAATCAATACCCAGTTGACTCAAAATTTCAACTTCAAAATTTTCCATCTCTTCCGCTTCAGAATCATCAATATGATCGTACCCCAACAAATGTAAAATGCCATGAACAACCATATGTGCCCAATGGTGGTTAACCTGTTTGCTCTGCTCTTGCGCCTCTTGAATAACCATCGCTTCACAAATCGCTAAATCACCAAGGATATTTTCCATATTTTCATTTTTTAAAACTTCCATTGGCAAACCTTCCGGTATTTCAAAAGGAAAAGAGAGAACGTTGGTAGGTTTATCTTTTCCTCGATAGTCAGAATTTAATTGCTGACTTTCTTCTAATGAAATGATTTTAATTGTTAACTCAGGATCTAAATATTTTGATTGAGCAAACTTTAACGTATTTTCAATCCAGAGAGTAATTTCTTTTTCATTGGGTAAGTTTGTTGAGTCTATACTATTTTGAATGTCTAAAACCATTTTTCCTAATCTAATGCCTCATAAGCTTCTACTATACGTTGAACGACAGGATGCCTGACCACATCACCTGATTGAAAAAAGCTAAAGGCTAAACCTTTAACATTATCTAATATTTCAACCGCGTGTTTTAAACCAGACATTTTACTATTCGGTAGATCTATTTGAGTAACATCACCAGTAACAACTGCTTTTGAATTAAAACCAATACGCGTTAAAAACATTTTCATTTGCTCTTTAGTAGTATTTTGGCTTTCATCTACAATAATAAAAGATTCATTTAAAGTTCTACCACGCATGTAAGCTAAAGGAGCTACTTCAATCACATTATTTTCAACTAGTTTTGCGACCTTATCAAAACCTAACATCTCATATAATGCATCGTATAAAGGCCTTAAATAAGGATCGACTTTTTGACTTAAATCTCCAGGTAAAAAACCTAATTTTTCGCCCGCTTCAACTGCGGGTCTAGTTAAAATAATTCGTCTAACTTCCTGCCTCTCTAACGCATCAACCGCACAAGCTACCGCTAAATAAGTTTTTCCTGTTCCCGCAGGACCTATCCCAAATGTAATATCATTGGCTAAGATATTAGCAACATAAACTTGTTGATTGGCTCCACGTGGACGAATTTGTCCACGTTTAGTTGTAATGACTAAATGTTTATCTTGTTTTTTTGAGCTATATGGTTGATTTTCTTTTTCTGTTAAAGATTGGCTAAGTGAGCGAAGATGAACGTGAAGCTTTTCTGCATTAAGAGAATTCTCCGTTGTAATTTCCTCGTATAATTCAACCAATAAGTCTTCTGCGATTTCAATTGCATTCGCTTCACCACTCACTTTAAACACATTAGCTCTATTCGATATTTCTACCCCTAAACGATTTTCTATTAGACGATAGTTTTCATCCAAATGTCCCGCTAAGTTCGCTAGTTTTTGGTTATCAAAAGGTTCTAATATAAATTCATTACTGCTGATAGCCATTAAATACTCACTCCTTCTTCAAATAAAACCGCACGCATAGAATTTGGTAATGCTTCTGTAATAGTTACATTCACAAATTGACCAATCATTTCTCTTTGTCCATAAAAATTTACTACTCGATTATTTTCCGTTCGACCTTTTAGTTGCATGGGATCTTTTTTAGAAGGCCCTTCCACTAGAATTCGTTGCATTGTACCAATCATTTTTCTTGCATGATCTTGAGACTGTTGATTAAGTCGTTGTTGCAATAATTGTAATCGTTGCTTTTTAGTTTCTAAGAGAACTTCGTCAATAATTTCAGCCGCAGGCGTTCCAGGCCTTGCGCTGTAAATAAAACTAAAACTCATATCATAATTAATATCTGAAATTAGTTTCATCGTTGCTTCAAAATCTTTATCTGTTTCACCAGGGAAGCCAATAATAAAATCAGAGGACATACTTAAATTAGGGCGAATTTCTCTTAGCTTCCGGATCTTTGATTTATATTCTAAAATCATATGACCTCGCTTCATTAACGCTAAGATCCGATCCGATCCACTTTGTACTGGCAAGTGTAAATGACTCACTAGTTCAGGAACTTTTGCATAAACATCAATTAATTTTTGTGAAAACTCAACCGGATGAGACGTTGTAAAACGTATTCGATCAATGCCTTCAATTGCCGCAATAAGCTCAATCAAATCCGCTAGATCGGCTTCTCCACCATCGTGAGTGTCACCTCGGTAAGCATTGACGTTTTGTCCTAACAAATTGACTTCTCGTACACCTTTTTCCGCAACGGATACTACTTCTGCGATGATATCGTCAAATGGGCGACTGACTTCTTCACCTCGAGTATAAGGAACAACACAAAAACTACAGTATTTACTACAGCCCTCCATTATCGAAATAAATGCGCTAACGCCTTCAACTTGCTGTTCAGGTAAAACATCAAATTTCTCAATTTCTGGGAATGATGTATCAATCACCGGCTTTTTATTTTCGTTAACGGCATTAATCATATTAGGTAAACGATGAAGTGTTTGTGGACCAAAAATCATATCAACATAAGGTGCACGACTTCGAATGGCCTCACCCTCTTGGCTGGCAACGCAACCACCAACTGCAATTTTCAAATCCGGTTTATCCTTTTTGAAATTTTTCCATTCACCAAGCTTAGAGAAAACTTTTTCTTGTGCTTTCTCCCTAATCGAACAGGTATTCAACACCAATAAATCGGCTTCTTTTGGATCCGTGGTTGTTTCATATTTGTGGGTTTTATTGAGAAGATCTGCCATTCTAGATGAATCGTAATCGTTCATCTGGCAACCCCAAGTTTTGATATAGAGTTTTTTACGCATATTACTGTTATCTAGCAAGACTAAAAAATGCTTGGTTTTGATTAAAAAAGGGGCGCGGATTATAGCATTCAGAGCTAGCCAGAACACTATTTTGTGGTTAATTTTAGGCTAAAAAACACTCCAATAGTGCTATTCAAGGCTAGTTTTTAGGTTTTGAGTATGTAAAAGAACAGCAAAATATCTATATAGCGAATCTTTATGAAATATTTTATGTTACCTGACTGGCCTTAATCGAGTTAATTCATCTACTTCATTATCCTCGTAAGCAATCTCAGAATGTTCCGCTTCAGCACTTTCCAAATCCCACTTTCGCATGCTCTCTCGGGTCTTTGCTGCCGCATTATCCATTGCTTTGTTGTTAATCATTGCAACGCCTTTCATTAAAATACTTAATTGCTGCCTTTCACGACTATCGGTATAAGGAACCTCATTAATTTCTTGTAGTAATTCTTCCATGACCTCTGTCACCCACTTAGCCATTGTAAATCCTCATCTGTACCTTAAATTGTAAGTTTAGCGGTGATTATCAATTTTTGCTTAAAATTTAAACTGAGATCTTTGAGGATACTCCCATGCCTTCCATTCGCATTCTTCTATTATATTCATCATTTAAACATTTATCTCGATTAAGTTCTGGAAAAAGACGTGCAAAATATTTAATCCCATGAGTAATCATATATAGCTGTTGACTCCATAACTAAAGCACAATTAATTCAAGGCACTATTAATACTTATGTTTCCATCATTAACCAAGCTTGAATTTCTTCCCAATTATTAGGAC
Organism: uncultured Kangiella sp.; assembly: GCA_964601915.1. Taxonomy (GTDB): domain Bacteria; phylum Pseudomonadota; class Gammaproteobacteria; order Enterobacterales; family Kangiellaceae. The sequence goes on from CAZRPK010000001.1 coordinate 13,231, forward strand.
GACATATCCCGTAACCTTGTAATTGATCGCAACCTAAGCTAATTAATGCATCTTTGTGTAATTCCGTTTCTACACCTTCAGCTATTACTGTTAATTTTAGGTTGTGAGCAAGCCCGACTATAGAACTAACAATAATAGAATCCTGTTCATTTTGATGAAGCTCCTGCACAAATTCTTTATCAATTTTTAATGTACTAATTGGCATCCGCCTTAAATGAGAAAGTGAAGAATAACCTGTACCAAAATCATCAATTGATATTTTAAACCCTAAAGTTGAAATTCTTTTTAAAAGAGTCATTGCCATCTCAACATCCTGCATTAATGCAGTTTCTGTCACCTCAAATTCAATAAGTTGGGTTTCTAAATTATTGTTTTTAACGTAATCTTCTATAAATTTTACAAAGCAATCTGTCGTTAGACTTCTTGCAGAGAGATTAATTGCGACGGAATAATTTTCACCTAATTGAAACCAACACTTTTGCTGGTTAACTGCCAAAGTAAATATTTTTTCAGTTAATGGATGAATAACTTCACTCATTTCAGCTAGCGGAATAAAAGTATCAGGAAATAGTAATCCATGTTTTGGATGCTGCCAACGAACCAAAGCTTCAAATCCTATCACTACAGTTGTTTGCGCTATTATTTTGGGTTGAAAATGCAAAATCAGTTCATCATTATTAATCGCACTTCCTAATTCCATCATCAAAGATAATCGGGCGATAGAGTTTTGATCTTTATCCGCATCATAAATAGCAATACCCGTTCGGTTTATTTTTGCTTCGTACATTGCCACATCAGCTGAACGCAACATTTCATGGCTATCTTTACCATCTTTAGGATAAAATGCAACGCCTATACTGGCATCTATTTCAAGTTTGATTGAATCAACCTCAAAAGGTTCTTTTAGACTAGATAATAATACTTCGGCCTCATTGGTGATTTTATTTAAATCAACGATGTGATCAAATAATAAGATAAATTCATCGCCGCCTAATCGGCATATCATCACATTCTTCTCAAAATACAAATGACTCAACCGGCTTCCGATCTGTTTTAATAAAACATCTCCAACGTGATGACCTAACGTATCGTTAACTTCTTTAAATCCATTTAGATCAAAAAGAAGAAGTGCTCCACAGAATTTTTCTGATTTAATTTTATTCAAGAACCCCTGGTGATACGATAATCTATTAGGCAATTTTGTAAGAGAATCATGGTGAGCAAGATATTCGAAGTCTTGGATTTTTTTAGAGTTTGATAATGCTTGTGCCAAGGTGTTTGCAACAACAATAATTGTTTCTTTCTCCATTTCCGAAAAACTGTGGTGATGTTTGTAAGAAACGTTCAATGTTCCATAAATTCTACCTTGATAAAATAGAGGCGCGACAGCAAGCGAGCATATTCCAATATCTAATAATATTTTTTCTACTTCAACATTTAAACGTTTACTCTTAACAATATCTTCACTAACTTGAATTTTATTTTTTCTGATGGCTACTCCTGAAAGACTGTCGGACAGCGGAATTTTCTTATATGTTTCATTTCGTTGGGGGTTACTACTAACAACTAATTCAATGGAGTCTTCTTTTTCATCAAAAAAATAAACTGAAATTAGATCGCTTTTCGTAATTGACATCAATATTTGTACAGAGTCTTTGGCAATTTTTTCTGATTTTTGTTCTGATTTTATTTTTGAGGAGAATTGATTAACTAATTTTAAACTGCTGTTTTGTAATACCGTTTGTTTACGGTAAATTTCCATCGTTTTTTCAGCGTGTTTTCTTTTACTTATATCTCTAACGGTAGCGAGTAAATGAATGTGTCCACCAATCAACATACTATTTAAACGAACTTCCGCATCAAAAATTTGACCATCAAGTCTTTGATGTTGCCATTCAAAAATTTGCGGCATTCCTAAAGTAGCTTCCGAGATAAATTTTTCAGCTTTTTCATTCGACCCTCGTCCGTCTAGCTGAAACTTTGGTGAGAATTTAACCGGTGTTTCTCCTACTATTTGTTCACGCACACAATTAAACATTTTTAACGTTGCAGGATTACAATCAATAAAACGGTTTTCGGACATCAAAAATATCGCATCACTTGAACTTTCAAAAAGGAGCCTATAACGAGTTTCTTCTACCAGCGCTCTTTTTATAAAAAGTTTTTCAGTAATATCAAAGGATATACCTAAATAACCATTTATTGCCCCTAACTCGTCTCGCGTACAAGTTACTGATAATAATATGGGCTTACGGTCACCATTTTTAGAAATGAGGTTCCATTCAGTTTCATCAACAATCCCTAACTTTGCTTTAACAATAAAAACTTCAAAGCTAGGAATAATATCTATTCCTAATTCGACAGTTAATTCAACTGCTTTTTGTTTAATTTCGACTGGATCATGAAACAAACTCGGATTATGTAGCCCTATAACCTCACGACTAGAATAGCCTAACAATTTTTGCGCGGCCTTGTTAAACACTTGAATCACACCATCAAGATCGGTTGCAATGATGACATAGGCTACTCCATCAAAAATCGTCTGATGAATATCTTGCTGTAAAGTATTGTAGTATCCATGTGGCTTAGAAACTTTTAGAGGTGTGGATAAATCGATAAGAGGTTCTTGATGATTATTGTCTAGCTTGTCATTATTTGAGGAGCTCATACTACTTGCCCATTTATTATTATCTATATTTATTTCTTTAAGCGGTTAGTTTGTTTCATATAAATAATTTAAAACCAATCTGATTCTTAAAAATTCTTTCTAACAATCAATAAGTTAGTCATTATTCTTTAAATTATAGAACATTTTCCATCTAATTAGGTGTTTAATTTATAATTCAGCATCCTTTATTAACTTACTCGCTGTATATACCCATAACATTCATTAATGTGTAGAATAGTCCTCCTTGCTAGAAAACTGTTTGATTCTGCTAATACTCAGGCACTTCGAATCGTTTTATACTTAATATGAAGCCAAATAATTAGTAATTTTTTATGCCTCAAAGCCCTAAAAATGACATGGATAAAATAATTCAAGCAAAGTTACCAACCACTTGGGGTAATTTCACTTTATACGCGTTTGAACACAGTTCCGATGGAAAAGAGCATGTGGGTATTGGCATGGGAGATATCGTTTCAAAAGCAATCGTTTCAAAAGTAAGAGATTTAAAGACAACAGTTTCAGAAACAGACGATGGTCAGCCAAACAAGAATGCTTTATTAGTGAGACTCCATTCAGAATGTTTGACCGGTGATGCCTTTTCTAGCCTACGTTGTGATTGTGGTCCTCAACTTAATACGGCTTTAGAAAAAATTGCTAAAGAAGGTCGTGGGCTAGTCATATACTTACGCCAAGAAGGAAGAGGGATTGGCCTTATCAACAAAATAAAGGCTTATGCTTTGCAAGATCAAGGGCAAGATACGGTAGAAGCCAACTTAAATTTAGGCTTTGACGCCGACCAGCGCAATTTTGGTGTTGCTGCTGAGTTTTTAAACCAACTTGGAATTAACAAAGTACGATTAATGACCAACAATCCTAAAAAGGTAAAAGCTCTTGAGTCTGCAGGAATTGAAATAGCAGAAAGAGTTGAAATGAAAGTAGGTAAAAATCCTCATAACGAACATTACCTATCCACAAAACATGGAAAATTAGGACATTTTTTATGAACAAAAATAAGAGCAAACATATGACTCCTGACAATAATTCTGACAATCACTCTGAGACTAATTCTGAAAGCCATGTATTAGTAGTCGAGCTGACAAATGAGAAGCCTTTATCTCATTGGAGAGATGACAACACTTTAAGTTTTGAAAATAATGTTGCAAAATTTCACATCCCTCAATCGACTGACCAAAACCAATTATCTCATCTATTTAATACCCAAAAAGTCGCACGTAAGTTAGTTGGAATGAGTCCAAAAGCATTTAAGTTAGTGGGCAATTGGAGCTTTGAAAGCCAATGGCATTTTTGGCAAGGTGCTTATTCGCCTAAAAAAGATATTCCTATTCAGTTTGCATCGTTAACAAGCGATGAAAAACTAAAACTCGAGGCATTAATTAAAGTTTATCGTTGGTCAAAATCATTAATCAATGAAACACCAGAAAATTTATCCCCACAAGAATTAGCCAGAAAGACGGCTTCTTTTATTACTGAATTAGCGCCTGATAACGTTACTTTCAATACCATTGAAGGTAACGACTTAAAAAAAGCGGGACTAGTCGGAATTTATAATGTTGGTCGAGGAAGCGAAAGACCTCCTGTTTTGCTTGAACTCGATTATTGCCCTAACGGAAGTGATGAATCAACCAGCGTTGCACTTGTCGGTAAAGGGATCACCTTTGATACCGGCGGTTACAGCATGAAGTCTAGCGTTGGAATGCTGCACATGAAATGTGATATGGGAGGCGCTGCCACTGTAGCTGGCGCTTTAGCACTAGCGATTATCCAAGGATTAAACACTCGAGTTAAACTTTATCTTTGTTGTGCAGAAAATATGGTGAGTGGACATGCTTATTTACTTTCTGATATTTTAACTTATAAAAATGGCGTTAGCGTTGAAGTCGTTAATACTGACGCTGAAGGTCGCCTCGTACTTGCTGATGGTTTGATCAAAGCGTGCGAATCTGACGCGCATACCATTATTGATGCTGCAACTTTAACTGGGGCGGCTTGTGTGGCACTTGGTGATCATTACAACGCGCTATTTACAACTGATGATGATCTGGCAGAAAAAATTAGTAAAATATCAATCGAAAATCATGATCCTTTATGGCGTTTACCACTTGAAAAGTTTCATCAAGACAATTGTCCTTCCCACTATGCGGTAACTGCTAACAGCAAGCCACAACCCGGTGGTGGCATTGGTGGAGCGAGTAATGCGGCCGGTTTTCTTTCTCGATTTGTCGATACAGACAATAAAAGATGGGCTCACTTTGATCTAGCAGCATGCTTTAGAGACTCAGGCGACTCGCTTTTTTCTGCGGGCGCAACCGGTAGAGGAATTCGTAGTATCGCTTCTTTTTTGTGTGACCAATAAGTAAAAATATATCGAATGGCTTCTCTATTTAAAAGTTTTTTTAAACGAAAAAAAGGCGCGAAAGCTTCTGATGTGAATAAATTGTCCTCAAAAACATCAAAGGTACCTGAAATCGCAAAGCCTGATTTCGAAACAACCGTTCTCAAAAGAGATGCCCACAATGTGTCTAGAAAAGACATCAGTAAAAATGCGATTAAAGTCCTCTATAAACTAAATGATGCAGGTTATCAATCCTACTTAGTTGGCGGTGGCGTAAGAGATATATTACTTGGTCTAAAACCAAAAGATTTTGACGTTGCTACAGATGCAACTCCCGAACAAATAAAAAGTGTTTTTCGGAATTGCCGGTTAATCGGTCGTCGCTTTAGACTAGCTCATATTTTATTTGGCAGAGAAGTGATTGAAGTAGCAACATTTAGAGCCGGTCATGAAGGTAGTCAGTCAGAGCTTCAAAACAATAAACAAACACGAAAAACGGCCAAAGCATTGACTGATGATGACGGTATGTTAGTTCGTGATAACGTTTACGGAACACTAATTGAGGATGCTTTTAGACGTGATTTCACTGTTAATGCTCTTTATTACACCGTACAAGATTTCACTGTCATTGATTACACAAAAGGGCTTAAAGATCTAAAGGCAAAAACACTACGCTTAATTGGCGATCCCGTTGAAAGATACAAAGAAGATCCCGTTAGAATATTAAGAGCAATTAGACTGTCTTGTAAATTGAACTTGTCCATAGAGAAAAAAACCTTAGAGCCAATCAGAGAATTATCTGTTTTATTAGAAAATATCTCGAATGCTCGGTTATGGGAAGAATGCAATAAAATGTTACTTTCTGGTCATGCTGAAAAAACATGGAATGCCCTTTATAAAGAAGGTGTTTCCAACAGTTTATTTTCACAAACCACTCACTGCTTAAAGAGCCATGACTCAAAGACTAAATCAAAGTCATTTAACTTATTTATTCAATCTGCATTAATCAATACTGATAAACGGATCGCCATTAAAAAAAGCGTGAACCCAGCATTTCTATTTTCAGTAATTCTTTGGGCACCTTTAGAAGAGTGTGTAGCAAAATTAATTGAAAAAGGTTTGTCTCCTTACGATGCCAATCAAAAAGCGGCGGATCAGGTATTAAATATTCAACGCGACCGAGTAGGCATTCCAAAGAGGTTTAGTAGCATGATTAAGGAAATATGGACTTTACAATACCGCTTAACTATTTTAAAAAGAAAGTCAGTACTTCATTTATTAGAACATCCTCGATTTAGAGCTGCGTATGATTTTCTTTGTTTAAGAGCGGGTGAAAACAAAGAATTAAAAGAGTTATCTAATTGGTGGACAGAATTTCAGGAATTAAATTCTCAAGAAAAAGATAACATACTTTCCAAAGTAAGTGTGCAAAACAAAAATGGGCGAAAAAAACGAAAATTTAAAACTAAAGCGTGATCGATAGAAATGTTAAATTCCATACGAAAAGATAATCATACTGAGAACTTTGAAATTTGCTATATTGGCTTAGGCTCTAATCTTGATTCACCAATAAATCAAATCCAACAAGCAATCTATACGCTCAGTAACTCAACTCAAATCAAATTATTTAAAAAATCATCTCTATATAAAAGTCCACCAATGGGATCTCAAGATCAAAATGATTATATTAATGCCGTTGTAGCAATAAAGACTTGTTTAAGCCCAATCGTTCTATTAGATAAACTACAATCGATTGAGTTAACGCAAGGACGGATCAGAAAAGAAGAGAGATGGAGCGCTCGTACATTAGATCTTGATTTGCTACTATATGGCAATCAAATAATAGAAAGTGATAGACTAACGGTTCCTCATTACGGTCTAACCGAAAGGGTTTTTGTTTTGTATCCTTTGTCTGAAATTGCACCTCATTTAACGCTTCCTAAAGGAGCTAATTTAGTTTCAATTATTACAAAACTAAAACAAAAAAAACCGATAATAGAAAAACTATCAACTAGTTTCGACAATATAAAAAATACGGGAATTAATTTTCAATGAGCCAATACCTAACAGCGAGCCATGCATTATCCAATAAAAAACTCATTGCGATAGAAGGACCTATTGGTGTCGGTAAAACAACACTTGCGAGAAAATTATCTGACTCAATTCATGCCGAGCTTTTATTGGAAGGTGCTGTCGATAATCCATTTTTAGAAAAATTTTATCAAGATCCAAAAGCGGGTGCATTACCTGCACAACTCTATTTTCTATTTCAGCGCTCTAGGCAGTTAAAAGAATTAAAGCAAAGTGATATGTTTACACCCAATCATGTCGCTGATTTTTTAATGGATAAAGATCGATTATTTGCAAGAGTTACTTTAGATTCAGATGAACTCGCATTATATGAACAAGTTTATGATAATTTAACCATTGATGCGCCAACACCTGATTTGGTTATTTATTTACAAGCCCCTACAGAAGTGTTGCTACGTCGGATCAGAAAACGAGGCATTAATATGGAAAATACTATTAGCCATGATTACCTCAATCAATTATCAAGTGCTTATACTGATTTCTTTCACTATTACCAAGCATCACCATTGTTAATAGTTAACGCTTCTGAAATTGATCTTGTTAATAATGAAAAAGACTATTTGCAGCTATTAGAAAGGATTGAATCAACCACTAGTGGTAGACATTATTTTAATCCGGCGACAATTTAACCCAACAACAATTTAACAAATACTTAAACGAAATGATAAGACAATGAAAAAACATACGTTGCATAGCATTCAAGCACTAAAAGAAAAACAAGAACCAATAGCCGTACTAACCGCTTATGACTCAAGTTTTGCTAAACTACTATCTGAAAATGGTGTTGATATTTTATTAGTGGGTGACTCTCTTGGTATGGTGATGCAAGGTCATAATTCAACGGTTCCTGTAACAATACAGGATATGATTTACCATACAAAATGTGTTGCTTCATCTAATCAATTATCTTGGATTGTTGCAGACTTTAGCTATATGTCTTATGCCACGGAAAAGCAAACTTTAGATAATGCCGCAAAATTAATGCAAGCAGGAGCGAATATGGTAAAACTTGAAGGCGGAGAATGGTTAGTGCCTAGTATTGAACTACTAAAAGAACGCGGCGTACCGGTTTGTGCTCACTTAGGACTTACACCACAATCAGTTGATGCGCTTGGTGGATATAAAGTCCAAGCAAAAAATAAAAAAAGTGCAGAAAAATTATTAATTGATTGTTTAACTGTTGAAAAAGCAGGCGCTAGTTTATTAGTATTAGAATGTGTTCCAAAAGATGTTGCGGAAAAAATCACTAAAAAGCTAAAAATACCCACCATTGGTATTGGCGCAGGTAATAAAACCGATGGTCAGGTTTTAGTATTACAAGATATGCTTGGGCTAAATACGCAGTTTAAACCAAAATTTGTCCATAATTTTTTTGACAATGAGAATGTTGACAATGTAACTGATGCAATAAAATCATATGTTAGTAGCGTAAAAAACCGCTCATTCCCTAATGATGAACAGTGTTTTCACTAGAGAGTCTTAATTAAATGAAAATTATAGACAATCCAATAGAAATTCAAGCTGAATTAATATCGCTAAAAAAGCAAGGCAAAAAAATAGGTTTAATTCCGACTATGGGAAACCTTCATAAAGGCCATATTTCTCTATTTGAACTTGCAAAAAATCATTGTGATATTTTGGTTGGGAGTATTTTTGTTAATCCAATGCAGTTTGGCGCTAATGAAGATTTGAATAAATACCCTCGAACCTTAAAAGATGACATTAAAAAATTAGAAACCATTAATGTTGACTATTTATTTACTCCAACAAATGAAATAATTTATCCGTTAGGGACTAAAACCAATACCAGTGTAGAGGTCAATAGGTTAACCCAACGTTTGTGCGGAGAAAGTAGACCAACGCATTTTAAAGGTGTTACAACCGTGGTGAATGTTTTATTTAATATTTTACAACCTGATGTTGTTATTTTTGGAAAAAAAGATTATCAACAATATTTAGTTTTATCTGCAATGGTTAAAGATTTATTTTTACCCATCAAAATAATTGGTGGTGACATTGTAAGAGAAGATAATGGCTTAGCAATGAGTTCAAGGAATAAATTTTTAACTATTAGCGAAAAAGAAAATGCTGCAGAATTAAGGAAAATACTTTTACATTTTTCCAAAATTATCATAGATGGTGAGCGAGACTATCAATCAATCAGACTAAACGCGATAAAATCTTTAAACGCGAATTCCTTTAATGTTGATTATTTTGAAATCTGTAATACTCATAACCTCGAAAATGCAACAAATAAAGACAAGAACATTTTAATCGCAGCAGCAGCATGGATGGGACAACCAAGATTGCTAGACAATATAGAAGTTAACTTATGATACATCGTTTAAACAACGTTAACGCCTATTGCCCAAATCCAATTGGCATAGTAAATATATTAGTTGCCGCCGGTAAAATAGTCGCTATTTCTTCAAAAAAAATAACGATTGATGAATCGTTGCTAAAATCTGATGTGGACTTTAAAGGCAAACGTCTTATTCCAGGGCTAGTAGATGGTCACGCACATATTACAGGCGGTGGTGGTGAAGCCGGTTTTAAAACCAAAGTGCCTCCAGTTAATTTAAGTCAATATACCAGTGCAGGCGTGACCTCAGTTATTGGATTATTAGGCACGGATGACACCACTCGAAATACCTCATCTTTAATAGCGCAAGTCTATGCATTAAGAGAGGAAGGCATTAGCGCCTGGTGTTATACAGGTGGTTATCATATACCTTTGCAAACCTTAACAAATTCTGTCAGAAACGACATTGTTCATATTGAGCCGATCATTGGTGTCGGTGAATTAGCTATTTCAGATCACCGCTCATCACAACCTACTTTTGATGAGATTGCTAGAATCGTGGGAGATGTACACGTCGCTGGTATAATGACAGGCAAAGCAGGAATAGTACATTTTCATCTTGGTGACGGAAGCCGAAAGCTAGCGCTAATTGAAGACTTATTAAATAAAACGGAGTTACCTCCACGCACATTAAATCCAACTCACTGTAATAGAAACATACCACTTTTTAAACAAGCCTGTGAATTGACAAAACGTGGTATCTCAATCGATATTACGGCATTCCCCAAAACTGATAGTAATGAAGAATACTCCGCAACCGAATCATTTGAAATATTTCACAAGATGCAATTTGATCTTAGCAAGATGACTATTTCCTCCGATGGTGGAGGCTGCTTACCGCAATTTAACCAACAAGGTGAACTGATTAAACTAGACTATGGACGCTGTTCTTTATTAAGTGATACTTTGAAAGAACTATTGGATCTTGGGTATTCTGAAGAGGAGGCATTGCTACCCTTCACAAAAAATGTCACTGATTTATTAAAATTGTCAAACAAGGGTGAAATAAAAATTGGGAATGATGCCGATCTTATCGTACTCGACGGAGAGAATAAGATAGAATCGGTAATGGCCTTAGGAAAGTGGCACAAGAAAGACGGCAAGATGCTTCGATTAGGTAGTTTTGAATAAAGCAGGCTTCCGTGGTGAAATGTTTTTAGTTTTTAGTTTTTAGTTTTTAGGAAAAGTATATGTGTCCTGCAGTAAGTATCAAAAATGTTAATCGTGGTTGGATTATTCCCATTGGCGGTGCGGAAGATAAAATTAATGATAAAACCATATTAAAGCGTTTTTACGAATTGTCCGGCGGTAAAAATGCAAAAATATTAATCATACCAACCGCCTCACAACTTGAAGATACAGGTTCTCGCTACGTCGAAATTTTTGAAAGCATGGGTGCTAAATCCATGTACATTCCGGTTGATGAACGAGAAGATTGTTTTAAAGAAGAAATCATTGAAACACTCAATCGAGCCACTGGGATTTTTATTACTGGAGGCAATCAACTTCGTCTTTCGACCATCCTTGGTGGTACGCCAGTTGCTAAATTAATCCGCTCTTTAAATGCCAAAGGTGTTCATGTTGCGGGAACATCGGCGGGAGCAGCTATAGTCTCCGAACATATGATAGCTGGTGGGAAAAAAGGGCCGACGCCTAAAGAAGATGGCGCAACCATGGCGCCAGGTTTAGGTTTAACCAATAAAATCATCGTTGATCAACATTTTAGACAAAGAGATCGTATTGGTCGCTTGTTGGCGGCACTTTCTTATAATCCTTTTATTTCCGGGATCGGGATTGATGAAGACACAGCCGCATTTATATCTCCACAGGGTATATTCGAAGTGGTTGGTACTGGTGCAATTACTGTGGTTGATCCATCCGAACTTACCCATTCATCCATGCACGATGCACGTCATAAAGAAAATATTACCTTAATCGGTATGAAACTCCACATTCTAGGCGAAGGATCCAAATACAATATAAATACTAGAGAAGCATTCGCATAAAAAAAATAGTTAGGCATTAAACATTAAAAGCTGAGGGAGTAAAATGAAAATACTGAGTACAAACGTTTACGTTGGCCCCAATCTTTACGCTCATTTTCCAGTCATTAGGCAACAAATTGATCTGGGTATTTTAGAAGAATGGCCCTCAGCAAAAATTGGTGATACTTTTATTAATGGCTTAATTGCAGCCTTACCCGGCTTACAAGAACACGGTTGTTCTTATGGTATTGATGGCGGGTTTATCCGTCGTTTAAAAGAAGATGGTGGTACTTGGATGGGTCATATTCTTGAGCACACTATTCTAGAATTACAAAATATTGCAGGTTCCGATGTTACTTTTGGCAGAACTCGCTCTATGGAAAACCAGCCTGGTTGCTACAATATGGTTTTCCAATATAAACAACGTGAGGTAGGGTTAGAATCTGCTCGAATTGCACGCAGTTTATTATTTAGTTTAATACCTGCTGAATTACAAAAAGAGCTTGGCGAATTTATCGAAAAAGACTTTGATTTTGAAGATGAGAAAACCACTTTTATACGTTTCGCTCAAAGAAAAGAATTAGGCCCTTCAACCGGTTCAATCGTCAATGCGGCGATCGAAAGAGGTATTCCTTGGTTACGCTTAAATGAATATTCGTTGGTACAATTTGGCCACGGTAAATTTCAGCAAAGAATTCAAGCGACCATCACATCCAAAACAGGTCATATCGCTGTAGAAGTTTCCTGTGATAAAGAAGACACTCATAATTTATTACATGATTTAGGTCTACCATTACCAAGACAAGAACTGGTTTATTCAGAAAAACAAGCGGTTAGAATGGCGAGAAGAATCGGCTACCCCGTGGTTGTGAAACCCCTTGATGCAAATCATGGTCGAGGGATTACTATTGATATTAATCAAGACAATGAAATTGAATCTGCTTTTCAATTCGCTCGAGAAAAAGGTACCTCAAGAGGAATTTTAATCGAATCAATGATCTCAGGATTCGATCACAGAATGCTAGTCGTTAACGGTGAATTAGTGGCGGTAGCCAAACGAGTTCCAGGCCATATTATTGGCGACAACAAACACACTATTGCTGAACTTGTCGATATTGTTAATCAAGATCCAAGACGCGGTGTTGGTCACGAAAAGGTGTTAACCCAATTAGAGCTTGATCGGCAAGCAAATTTATTAATTGAACAAGCGGGACACACTTCAGAAACAATTTTACCTGAAGACGAAATATTTTACCTTCGCTCAACCGCCAATTTATCAACCGGTGGCACCGCAATTGATTTGACCGATGAAGTTCACCCGGATAATCGCGCTATGGCGGTACGAGCGGTTATGGCGGTTGGTCTTGATGTTGGCGGGGTAGATTTTTTAATTGATGATATCAGCCAATCCTATAAAGAAATTGGTGGTGCAATTGTTGAAGTAAACGCAGCACCAGGATTTAGAATGCACGTTGCTCCGTCCGAAGGTAAACCGCGTGATGTAGCAGGTAAAGTTATGGATATGTTATTTCCTGCAGATACGCCAAGTCGAATTCCAATTGCTGCAATTACCGGAACGAATGGTAAAACCACCACAGCAAGAATGCTTTCACACGTTTTAAAAACTGCAGGTCATATTGTTGGCAACACGGCTACCGAAGGAGTTTACATTGATGGTCATTTAACCGTTAAAGGTGATATGACAGGGCCAAAAGCGGCTCACATTGTTTTACGCGACCCAACGGTTGATATTGCCGTTTTAGAAACAGCCCGTGGTGGAATTGTTCGAGCCGGTTTAGGTTATGAGTCAACCAACGTGTCTGCTTGTCTCAATATTTCTTCTGATCATTTAGGTCTTAAAGGTGTTAATACGCTTGAGCAGTTAGCCGAAGCAAAACGTGTTGTCGTTGAAGTCGCTCGAGATGTTGCGGTATTAAATGCTGATGATCATTTATGTTTGCAAATGGCCGATTACACTAAAGCAAAACGAATTTGTTATGTGACAATGAATCCTCGCCATGCATTAGTTAAAGAACATATTCGTCAAGGCGGAATGGCTCTAGTATTAGAGCAAGGGATCAATGGCGATATGATCACTATTTATGATAACGGCACACATACGCCGTTACTTTGGACTCATTTAATTCCTGCGACTATAGAAGGTAAAGCTATTCACAATGTTCAAAATGCAATGTTCGCGGCTGCATTAGCTTATTCAATGAACAAAGAACTTGATCAGATTAGACATGGATTAAGAACCTTTGATTCAACCTTCTTCCAAGCGCCTGGACGAATGAATCAATACGATGAACACCCATTTAAAGTCATACTTGATTACGGCCATAACCCTGCGGCGATTAACGTAGTTTGCCAAACTATTGATCGATTTGATGTTAACGGAAGTAAAATTTGTGTACTCGCGGCTCCCGGTGATAGGCGTGATGAAGATATTAAGCAAATTGCGATTGAAGCCGCAGGTCATTTTGATCATTACATTGTAAAAGCAGATGATAATCGTCGTGGGCGTGATGATCGTGAAGTTCCATTAATGTTGCAAAAACAATTGATAGAATCTGGCGTTACAGAAGATAGAATTCAATTAGTGGCTGATGAAGCTAACGCAGTTTCCACCGCATTAACCATGGGGAAAGAAGGTGATTTAATATTAATTTTCGGAGATAATATCACTCGTTGCTGGAAACAAATTATTCACTTTAACAAAGAAAACCAAAAGTCATCTAAAACAGAAACGATCCTAAGTAATACCAATTCAAATGTGATTTTGGATGATGATGAAAAGGCCTTTTTAGATTCTGCCGATCTAATTAAAGATGAAAAAGGCGTTCGTTTAGCCAGAGCGGAAGAAAATGACTAGCTTGGATTTGAATTCAGCACATTTAAATTCAAACTCCAAGTTAAGCCTAGAGGATTCTAGGCGACTGACCGGACCTAATTTATTTGGCGCAATCACTGGTGCAATTATTGATGTTAAAATTATCAGTTTTGATATCGAACACGTTGTTTCTATCTGGAAACAACACGTTGCACGGCTTCTCAATGTAGTTGGTTGGGAAAATGAAGAAATTATTTCTCGAAAATATAAAAATGGTGCAAGCTTGGTCATTACCGCTCCAATTGATGTGCTTTATGCTGCCACAGAAGTCAATGAAGCAGCATGGCAATTGACACTAGATGAAATCAATCAAGAATCAAATTCAAATATTGAAGATATGATCCCTCATTTAGTTAAAGAAATAAAAGATGAGGAAAATCCCAAACTATTAGCAATTCAAAAAGCGGCACTCAAACACAATGTGGTTTTCTTGAGTGATGACGATGAAATTTCTCTCGGTTATGGTGCGTCTTGTAAAATTTACTCAGTCGACCATATTCCCAACGTTGATGAAATAGACTGGTCATCAATCAGCGATATTCCAGTAGCTTTAGTTACAGGAACCAATGGCAAATCGACCACTGTAAGACTAGCCAGCGCAGTAGTTGCAGCAGCAAATAAAAGGTGCGGAATAACCTCAACTGATTACATTAGAGTCGGTGATAAAATTCTTGATACTGGCGATTATTCTGGACCTAGCGGTGCTCGTACTTTACTCAGACATCCTGAAACTGAGGTAGCTTTTTTAGAAGTCGCACGAGGTGGCATGTTACGTAGAGGCATAGGAATAAATAACGCAAAAACCGCTTTAATTACCAATGTTTCAGAAGACCATTTAGGTGAATATGGCATTAATGATTTGAGCGACATGGTTGAAGCCAAATTTATTGTGCGACAGACTATTACTAACGATCAGAACTTGATTTTAAATGCCGATGATGAAGGCAGTGTAAAATTCGCAAAACAATTAGACAACACCATAGTTTGGTTCTCATGGTCAAAAACGAATAAAGTCATACAAATACAAATTGCCAATAAAAAATCGGTTTGTTATGTTGAAAATGAAATTATTTATTATTCAGAAAATGGTCTCGAGAAAGAAATTATCAATGTAAAAGATGTTCCAATCACACTTGATGGTGCCGCTAAACATAATGTTCACAATGCACTTGGTGTTGTTGCATTAAGCTTTTCTCTTGGCTTTAGCGTTGAAGATATTCGAACAGGTTTAAAGCAATTTACAAGCACGCCTGAAGATAATCCAGGACGTGGGAATCTTTTCGAAATCAATGGCTTTAAAGTCATACTAGATTTTGCTCATAATGAACAAGGTCTTAGTCGAATGATAGAAACCATCAACAATATGCCCGCAAAAAGACGATTGGTTTTGATTTGCCAAGCAGGCGATAGAAGTGACGACCTTATTAAAGGATTGGTAAGATCTGCTTTAAAAGCGAAACCTGATGTACTGCTAATTTGTGAGCTGGAAGATTATTTACGCGGACGAAAGCTACGGGAAGTTCCGCAACTAATACACCAAAATGCATTAGAGTTCGGAATGAAAGAAGAACAGTTATTACATGCTAATGACACAATCGAAGGAACACGAATGGCGTTAGAATGGGCAAACAAAAATGATCTGATTTTATTATTGGCTCTAGATCATCGCGATGAGATTCTAAGTCTGCTTGAAAAATTCAGTTATGGTTAATTTTTCAAGCAGACAATCATATTTTATTGTCTGCTAAGCCACTTCCCAACATCATTTCCTAAAGTATTAACTGTGTGAGCTAAAACACTGCAGGAACCTTTAAAACCTCCCATAAATCCACCCGAAGAGTTTCTAGTAAAAGAATTTGTTGCTATTTCTTCACCTTCAACCAATAATTTCGCTTGTACTGTTACAGATTTTCTATGCCCAATAAAAGCATTTCCAGCACTGTATACGCTTTGAATATTCAAAACTACAATATTCTTTTCTACCGTTAATAGCTCATCCTGCTGTATTATTGTAATTCCATTCCTATTTGCATATTTAACAATAGAGTTAGAAAACTGATTACCAATTTCAGTACATTCTGATTTTACATTTTGTGGGATCCAGCTTTTTTCAGCAAATGGTATATTTTTTATTATTACATACACATTATTTGATGCTAATACCTCCGCGGCACGAGTATGTTTAGATTTTTGTTCTGGCTCTAACGTATTATTTGTTACGCACGAAACTATCAAAAAAAATGATATAAATAGTATTGTCAGTTTAAATTTCATGGTTAATATCCTCTTTTACGTTCCATTTATAATTTTATTAAATAAATTTTTGCCAATAAACCTACAGCTACAAATATCTTTTTAATTGACAGTGAAAGAATACCAATCTTTGATGTTAGAATCTATATTGATGGTATTTTTAACCCGTAAACTAGCTATATTTATAGTAAATTTGCCAATTGTTTCAATATTCTCATCCACCACCGATATTGCTATAAAGCCTCTAAAAACTCAGCTAAAATAACACTTTCGCACTTATAAACTGTACAAACGATAAAATAGTGATAAATGAGTGATAAATGAGTGATAAATGAGTGATAAATGAGTAAAAAAATTAATCATTGGTGGCGTATTCTTGCAACAGGCAT
>CAZRPK010000001.1:30324-56717 GCA_964601915.1 uncultured Kangiella sp.
AGTGATAAATGAGTAAAAAAATTAATCATTGGTGGCGTATTCTTGCAACAGGCATTTGCTTTAGTTACTTTGGGATTGGTGCGCTAATCTTAACGATTTTTGTATTCCCTCTACAAAAGTTGTATTACCAGAATAAACTAAAACGAAAAAAGGTTGCCCGCAAAACAGTTCATACTACTTTTAAATGGTTTATCTCATTTATGCAGTTTTCTGGCATTTTTTTGTTTGATCTGAAAAACGTACAACAACTGAAAACACTAAAAGGTCATTTAATTCTAGCGAACCATCCTTCATTAATTGATGTCGTTGTACTGATCTCTGTAATACCTAATGCTGATTGTGTGGTAAAAGCCCATTTATTTAAAAACCCTTTTTTACGAGGTGTTGTCACTAATACTGGGTATATCAGTAACCAAGATCCAGAAGGATTATTAATTGATTGTGAGCAAACATTAGCAACTGGAAATAACTTAATTATTTTTCCTGAAGGCACTCGCACAAAAAAAGGTAAGAGTGTTAGTTTTTTACGAGGAGCGGCCAATATAGCGGTAAGATGTCAAGCTAAGATAACTTGTGTTCTGATTGATGTTCAACCGCCAACACTAACAAAATCTGAAGCTTGGTATAAAGTACCAAAGGAAAAGGCTAATTTTAAAGCGAAAATTATCGAAGGCTTTCCAGATATGCCTGATTATCTAACAGAAACAGTTAGTCAAGATGTAAGAAAATATAATCGCGGGCTTGAACAATATTTTAAGAAAAAAATTCAAACACTTTAATTTAAGAGTTCTTCCCTATTGTTTGTAGAGTATTTCTTAACGCTTGTTCTTTTAGCGCGCACTCTTCAAGCTTTTCAGCGACTTGATTTAAGTTAATGTTTTTTCTCTTCTTACAAAACATTACTGCCGCCATAGCAAATTGACGCCAAGTATCTCCAACACGAGTTGCTTCTTCAGATGCTTTTTTTAATGAGACATCACCCGTTAATATTGCTGCTTCATCTAAAAAACTGGCAAACATAAATCTAAAGCCTGCGCCCCCGGTACCTATCTCTTCTTGCATCCGAACAATATTAGCTAGAAACAGGCCTTGATATTTGTTTGATTTTTTATCTAACTGGCGTATTTTTTTTGCTAAGTAATTTATACCTTTAATTCCAATAAATGGTAAAAATATTCCTTGCATTATTTTTGTCGTTTTATGAATAGCTTTATAAATATGTGATTCAAGTTCAAGCTGGGTTGGCGCTTTATTTATAACATACATTAAACCTTTTGCCGCTAAAGCGCCTTTTGCAAATCTAGCTCGTTTTAAATCTTCTTCCGAGCATTCAACTAAATGTTCAAATACAGGATCGCTGATTAAGTAATTGCCTTCCGAAGTTTTTCCATAAACAATTAAATTATGTGCATTGAAGTGAAAACGCATATCTTCTGGAAAATAGGGTAACCAATAAACAGAAGTTTGAAGTCCAACTAAATTCCCTTTTCCAAGCTCTTCGTCTAGAGCTTGCATACCTCGCTCTTGATTTTTAAATTTTCGTGATGATAATTCAATATTTAATTTTTTACATACTGTTTTTATAATTGTTTTGGGTGGCATACGATAAGCAACTAAGGGCATTCCTCCGATTTTTATCATTGGTAAATAAACAAATGTTAATGCAGAAGCTAACCCAAAAGCCATTGGTTCAGAAATTTCTAATCCTTTACTCTTTAAAAGAGTTGAAATAACCCCTGTTTCACAATGTGATGATTGTTGGTGTTTCACTTCAAGAATAATATCTTTCATCTTACTTAATTTTCAACCGTATTATTTTGACTGTTTATATTATTCTCTGGTAAAATTTTTAATTCTTCAACTGCTATTTTCATAACATCAGCATAAGATTGTAATTTTTTTTTGCTTAATTGTTTAAATATTTTTGGCCTCAAGTGTCTCTTAATTTGCCATTGAAAAAAACCAGTAGATTGAGCAAGAGACACCAAATCAAATCGCAAAGTCGCCATATGATAAGCGAGAGGGGAAACTTTATTTTGTATTGCCTGAATGTATGCTGTTTCTGCCTGAGTTTTGAGATCGTTAACCGCCATTTCAGTTGCAAAGCTCTCTATTTCCCAACCTGTTGATTTAACGCCCTGATAATGCCCATCTGTATCGACCGCATATATTAATTTTTTTTGACCTTCATAGGTTGAACTATGATCTTGAGGAACATCTTCTTTTTTCATTTTAGACCGCCGTCAACTTAATAAACGCACTAGAAAACCGACCGCTTTCTGGGATATAACACAATATCCTGTCGCCTCTTTTAAAAGTTCCGTTATTATACAATTCTTCTAGCATAATAAAAATTGATGCTGAACCAGTATTTCCTTTACTCGAAAGATTGGTAAACCATTTTTCGTAAGGGATCTCAAAATCAATATTTTTCAGCCCTTGATATAACCGCTCTCGAAAATAACCTGATGAATAATGAGGCAAGAAATAATCAAAATCATTAGGTGTAATGTTGCGTTCTTCACTGATTTTTGTCAAAGCCTGCTCTACACTTACTTTGACGATATTCTCATTTAGTAATTTTACATCTTGCTTAACTGTAGCAATTGATTCTTGTTCTCTTTGTTGGCTTGTTAAGCGCGTGCCACTAATTAATTTTCCCTGCTTTTTTTCAGCACCCGCATACATACAAGGTTCTAATTGATTTGCAAAAGAGAGTATATCAATCCAGTCAATTTTTAGTGATATACGCTCCGTATTTTTTTTATTACTTAATAAAACCGCACCAGCCCCATCCGAGAGCATCCAACGTAAAAAATCTTTTTCAAAAGCTACTTCTGGTTTTTTAACTAACTGTTCAATTTTATTTTTATTTTCTGCTTCGAAATTATTAGCATGCATAATGTTTGATGCCATTTCACTTGCAACAACTACAGTGTTTTTACTTTCTCCAGATTTAATATTTAAAAAACCATATTTCAGCGCAGTAACCCCGCAGAGACAAATCCCTGATGTAGAAATCACTTCACAGGGAGGATTATTCAATTCGCCATGAACCATTACTCCATGATTGGGTAAACTTTGATCGGGTAGTGATGTACTTGCAACAAGACAATCTATTTCATCCAATTGAATTGGAGCATTACTTTTATCGACAAACAACCCATTAACAGCTTCCGCAGCTAAACTTGCATTAGTGTAATTAAATTCACCTGTTTCTCGATCAATCCCATAGTGTCTAGATGTTATTTTATTACTTCTCAAAATAATAGATTTCGCTCTAGATGGCTTACCACCAACCATACCTAAAACTAACTCCATATCAGCATTACCTATTGGAGCATTGGGTAAAACGGAACTTATCCGGTTTATATAAACATTAGAGATTTCAGAAGAGAGCTCTTTAATAGTTGATTCCATGAGTTTAAATCATTCTCCTGACGGCTCAGCAAAGTAAGCACGTTGTTGTGAAATTTTATTTTGAGTCAAAGGTGCAATCATTCTCTTTACAATCGCAAAAATAGGTACAACGGTCAATATCAAAGTCAATAAAAATACTATATAAATAACCAGACCTAAGCTTCTTCGAGTAGAATACATAGGGCCAATAGCACTAATGATTGTGCTCCAAATTTTAAAGCTATGTTGCCCTACTCTTTCACTGGCTATAAATTTTTCATTAATGTTGACAGCTCCCATATTTTTTAACATAGGTTCTTTAATTATTTCATTGTTATCATTTAATCTACTTCTAATTGCTTTACCAAATCTACCTGCATTTTTAACATCTTCATCAGATACGCCTGCTCTAGGAGCCCATGAATAAGCTTTTTTTCGCCCGGTAAACATCCATAGCGGAGTTGCCAAAAAACTAAATGCTGTGCCGCAATTATCTGTCAAGACAACATTATCGACTAAATTAGCTTTTAATTCAGACAATAATTTTTTGACTTTTTCTTGGGCACCTAACCACATTCCACGACACCCAATGATAGTTACTACAGGCTTTCCATTAAATATAGTTTTTGCTTGATTACTTTGTAAAAAAGATGAAATAGGTAGAGAAGGTGATAAGAACCAAACTTGGTAAGCAAGTAAAATGAGATCATATTCCTCAGCCGAATCTACAATATTCGTTGGTATTTCTTTAATCGGTTGTGGTGTCATTTTTACACACTCAGGAAATATATGAAAAAACTGCAAAAAAGGCCAAGGAAAAGGGAAGGTATTTAATGGCTGAATCGTCACACAATCAATTTGTATGTTGGGGTCTTTTTCCAGAGGAAGAGTGATTGATCGAGTAATATTAGTCAATTGCCCTGTTTGAGAGTAATTAACTACAAGAATTTTTGGCACCAAGTGAATCCAGCTTAAAAATTAGGTTGGTCATTATACGATATTGGATCATAATAGAAAAATAATAATTTTGGTAAATAATAGAGTCGTATGTCAAATAAAGTCTTAGTACCATTAATTGTCATTATTGTATTGATAATGCTAATTCCTAGAACCATAGCGCATGGTTTAAACAAAGATTTGAAACAAATAGAAGGTCAACGGCTGAATCATCTTTTATTAGTAAAAATCGGCAATATCAAACAAATTAAGGGGGATTTGCACTATCAATTATTAAGCTGTAATTTGAATAAATCCACGATTGAAGAGCTTACAGTGGCTTACCAAGGTAAGATTAAAGTTGAGACATCTAATCTCACACTACTCAACCTTCATTTTCCTCAAGATAATTACGCATTACGCCTATTTCAAGATCTAAATGCTAACCAAAAACTTGATCTTTCACCAAACACTATCCCAATAGAACCGGTTGGCTTTTCAAATAATCCTAGTTTAGCTTTTGGCTTACCCAAATTGGAAAAAATTTGTTTTAATTTAAACCATAATTTAAACCTCAACATTAAGCTCAAAAACAAACGTAAACGAAAAAAGTTTAAACGCCAATAGGTTAAGAACAAATGTAGCATGATCCAACGCCTAATTTATTTTGCGCCAAACTGCAATTTTTGATAGGCTAGCTTCGGATAACAACTCCCCCCATTTTTAGAGCCTTTTTATGCCTTTTCCTCACCTTTTATCGCCAATAGACTTAGGTTTTTGTAAACTTAAGAACCGCGCGGTTATGGGGTCAATGCATACTAATCTTGAAGAATCTAAAAATGGTTTTCAGAAAGTATCTAAATTTTATCAAGAAAGAGCAAAAGGCGGCGTTGGATTAATCATTACGGGCGGAATTTCGCCTAATCTAAGTGGTATAGTTGCTCCAGAACGAGCCATTATGTCAAATTCCCAAGATGTTATAAATCATCAGTTAATCACGACGGCCGTTCATCAATATGACTGCAAAATATGCATGCAAATTTTGCATGCTGGGCGCTACGCCTATCAAACGAAGCTAGTTTCACCTTCAGCGATAAGAGCTCCAATAAGCCCTTACACCCCAACAGAACTTAGTTCAAATGATATTAAACAACAAATAAATGACTTTATAAATAGTGCTGTGTTGGCGCAAAAAGCAGGTTATGATGGCATAGAAATAATGGGTTCTGAGGGGTATTTAGTTAACCAGTTCATTGTCAAAGCAACTAATCACCGAACAGATCAATGGGGTGGAAGTTTTGAAAACCGAATTAGATTTCCTATAGAAATAATCAAGCAAATCAGACGAGCAACAGGTAAAAATTTCATTATTATATTTCGATTGTCTATGATTGACCTCATTAAAGACGGCAGTTGCGCTCAAGACGTTATTAAATTAGCGGAAAAACTTGAGGAAATTGGCGTCAATATTATCAACATGGGGATCGGATGGCATGAGTCGAGAGTACCAACGATTGTAGCTTCAGTACCAAGAGGTGCTTTTGCAGAACTAAGCAAAAATATAAAACAGTATATCAAAATTCCCGTGATTGTGAGCAATAGAATCAACACCCCAGAATTAGCTGAAGAGCTTTTAAAAAATAAAGTAGCCGATATGGTTTCAATGGCTCGACCTTTTTTAGCCGATAGTCAATTTATAAACAAAGTAATAAAGAATATCCCTGCTCAAATCAACACCTGTATCGCCTGCAACCAGGGATGCTTAGATAAGATATTTATACGCGCAACTGCAACTTGCTTGGTCAATCCATTAGCTTGCAAAGAAACTGAGTTCGATTTTTCAATGACCACTAAAAGAAAAAATCTTGCAGTCATTGGCGCAGGTCCAGCTGGAATGGCGTTTTCAAAGTACGCTGCAAAGCGGGGACATAAAGTCACTCTTTTTGAAGCCTCTGATAAAATAGGCGGTCAATTTAATCTTGCAGTTCATATACCAGGCAAATCAGAATTTAATGAAACATTACGTTATTTTTCTACACGCTTACCTGAATTAGGCGTCACTATTATGTTAAATACACAAGTAAAAAAAGATGACCTAAATGATTTTGATGAGGTAATTGTTGCTACTGGCGTCCATCCTCGAATTCCAGAAATTGAAGGTATAGAAAATGAGAATGTTTTAAGTTATACCGATGTTCTAACGCAGGCTAAAAAAGTGGGTAAAAAAGTAGCTATTATTGGGGGCGGTGGAATAGCATTTGATATAGCACTCTATCTTATCAATCAAAAATCTGACGCAAACTCTAGCCATGATAGTGACATTAAGAACTTCACCCAAGAATGGGGGATCGATTTTACCTTAAAAAATGCGGGTGGGATATCAGAAAAGAAAACGCCCCCCTCCGAATATCAAATTAATATTCTACAAAGACGATTTCGTAAGCCCGGAGCGGATCTAGGTAGAACCACCGGATGGGTGATAAGAGAGCAATTGAGAAATAGAAATGTGAAAATGTCCGTAGGTGTCCGTTATAAAAAAATCGATGATGAAGGGTTGCACATCATCGTTAGAGATAAACATAAACTGATAAAAGTTGACACCATTATTAATTGTAGTGGTCAGGTCGCCAATCAATTTTTAGCAAAGCAAATAACGGATAAACCTTGTCATTTGATAGGTGGAGCTTCAAGTGTAGAAGGCTTAGATGCTGAACGGGCGATATTAGAAGCGGCATTGCTAGCGCAATCTATATGAAGTATATCTACAAAATATGTAACACATCAATAGCGGATAGTATTTAATGGAAAAACAAATCATATTGGAAGCCAATGAGCTTAGCTTTCGATATCCAGGAAACCAATATGACTCGGTGAAAGATCTCTCTTTACAGGTGAGTGAAGGTAGTTGTATGGGCATTATTGGTCCAAATGGTGCGGGAAAATCAACTTTAATTTCTATGCTTTGTGGGCTTATTGAAGAAACAAAAGGGCAAATAACCTACTACCCTCAGCAATTTAAAAATAAACAACAATTTAAAGATAGACAAGCAATCATAAAAAAACAAGTAGCGTTAATCCCTCAAGACTATGCTTTTTATCCTGAGCTAACCGTTAAACAAAACCTTGAATATTTTATTGCACTCAATGATTACAATGCTTCCAATAGGAAAAGTATTCTAGATAATACGCTTCAGCAATGCCAATTAACTAACGTTATAAAGCAAAAAACTGAGAATTTGTCTGGTGGATATAAGAGACGTTTAAATATTGCTATAGCGCTAAGTAAATCACCAAAAATAATTTTTTTAGATGAGCCTACTGTCGGCATTGATCCAGTATCACGAAGAGATATTATTTCTCTTTTGCAATCATTAAAATCTAGTGGTATTACTTTAATTTATTCCTCACATATTCTCAATGAAATCGAAGAGCTTTGTGATGACATCTTACTATTGGAATCAGGAAAAGCCATTAGCGTCAAACATTTATCTAACAATGCCTTATTATTAAGTTTTGAAATTTCAAAAAAAGAAGATAACATTTCCTTTTTACAAACAATGGGCGTAGAAGAAAACACTTCAGAAAAAACTCGATTTCAAATTAAAATTAAAAATGAAAGACAATTGAAAGAGAAACTACAAATTTTAACTGAAAATATCCATAATGTGAAAAATATACATTACTCACAGAACTCCATTGATCAAATATATTTTGATAGTGTAAAGGCAAAAAATTGTTAATTCAGAGCGTAAAAAAAGAAACCATCATCATTCTAAATGATCTCCATAGTTTGGCGGTACTTTTCCTCCTCCCTATTACTTTTATGTTAGTGATGACTCTTGCGATGAGCGAGACACAACGAAATTTGGTAGGAAAAATCAGTTTGAAAATTATTAATCCCGAAAAAAGTAATAACAGTATAATATTAAAAAGCTATCTAGAAAAAAGTGGACTAAATTTTTCCTCCACCTCCTCATCAGATATTTATCTTAAATTCTATAAAGATTTTGATGCTCAGCTACTTGTGGGAAAATCAGAGGGTCATTTAGAAATTGAGATGGATAGTTCACTATCACCTCAAACTCAAGCATTTTTATTAGAGCTAATTAAAGTAGCACTTTCTAAGTTAAAATTTCACGTCTATATGGAAGAAATTGGTGATTTCGATGATAATTTGACCTTAGAGCAGAAAGTTGAACTAGTCGAAAAAAATACAAGTGTCGAGCACTTAGTAAAACGAACTAACATACAACAACTACAAAACGTTCCAACTCTTTACAGTATTCCCTCTTGGTTAATTTTCGGCATCTATTTTATTGTTTTGCCAATATCGATCACTCTAATAAAAGAAAAAAATAACGGCACTTTACTTAGGATCCAAACTTACCCTATCAGTAATAATTACTATTTTTTTAATAAAGCATTATCATATTCAATAGTTAGCTGTGTACAATGGATATTATTAGCACTAGTCGGCTTTTATTTTGTGCCTTGGGTTACTGATCAGGCGCATTTAGAAATACTAGATTACGCACTTTTTTTTACTGCTGCATTTTTTATTATTTTTGCTGCGATTAGCTTCGCTCTTCTTTTGGCATCAATGGTAAGTACCTATGAACAAGCTATGGTACTTGGTGGTGGAACTAACATTCTCTTAGCTGCATTTAGTGGTTTTATGGTTCCAGTTGACATAATGCCTGAGGCTCTAGCCAATATTGCGACTTTCTCTCCAATGTATTGGTCATCAGAATTAATTAAGTATTCACTATCTACATACTCTCTTAACGAGGTAGTTCCTTTATTTTTAGCTCTTGCTTTATTTGGTAGTTTTTGTTTTATTAACGCACTAATTTTATTCAACCGGAAAAGAAGGCTACTATCTTGGACATGAGTATTCAAAAAGCCTCTAAAGACATAGAACATCACGTTAATTTAGAGCAACTTTCTTTGCAGATTAAGCAACTAATTATTTCTGAATGTGACAAAGAAGATGATTTCAGCGCTGAAGACATTAGTGATGAAGAAAATTTATTTGGACAAAATTCCAAACTTGCACTGGATTCTTTAGATGCATTACAACTATCTTTAGCGCTAAAAAAACAATTTTTAATAAACATAGAAGGCTCAAAAGAAACTAGAAAACATATGAAATCTGTACAAACGATCAGCCAATTAATTATTAAAAAAAACAATCTGAATTAATGAGCACCCAACCTGTTTACATTAATGCATCTGCGGTACAATGCTCTCAAATTGATGGTAAATTAACACAGGCCGCTTTAACTAACGCTCAGTTATTAAACTCAACTCTTAACTCTGAAAATACTACTGAAGGAAAATTCCTATATAAACCAATTAATAATAAAGGTTTTGGCGAAAATGGCATAATTAATAATGGTGAACGAATTTTTAGAACTCTTTTCAATCTTGTAGATGAATTAATAAGCAAACATAATTTAACAACGAAAGACCTTGCAAACACATCGCTATTCTTAGGCTCTTCATCTATGGATATCGGTATAATAAAAAGCGACCCAAAATTACCAATTTGGTTAACACCTATCGACAAAATTACCACCGCGCTTTCAAAACGATACGGACTAAACAAACTAAATTTTACTTTTATTACCGCTTGTACTTCAAGTGCTAATGCTATTATTTATGCCACTCGATTATTAAAATCAAAACAGATACATAAAGCAATTATTTTGGGTTGCGAATTTTATAATCAATTAACGGTTAGTGGTTTTTTGTCATTAGGCTTATTAAGTAATCAATCTCTTTTAGCATTCTCTAATCATAGAAGTGGGATGGTTCTTGGTGAGGGCGTTGGCGCTTTACTTTTATCAAACCAATCTTTCGCTCATGATGATATAGAAATATTATCTGGCCATTCATCTTGCGATAGCTATAGTTTAACCTCCTCTAAAGAAGATGGCTCTCATATTGCTGGTATAATACAAAGTTCTATTAGTATGTCTGGCATAAAACCTGAAGATATCGATCTTGTGAAAGTACATGGTACGGCTTCACCTAACAGTGATGATACAGAATTTAATGCACTAAAAAGAATTTTTAAAGATATCCCACCAATAATGGCTCTCAAACCATTTACAGGTCACACGTTAGGAGCATGCGCAGCCATTGAGACAGCTATTGTGCATACTAGTATAAAAAATAACAATTTGCCGCTACCAGATTACACAAAACAACCAGAGAATTGTTTGCTTTCTTTTTCGGATACAGGATTAAGCATCAATAAATATGGGTATATGTTACATAACTACTGCGGTTTCGGAGGTAATAACGCCGCCATAATCCTAAAAAATAGGAATTGTTTTTCTATATAACTAAATAATTGAACTTGAGAACTTGAATGGATAGTATTGCTAAAACGAAGGTCAGCTATGATAGAACCATGTCAGTCAAAGAAATTCGACGTTCGGTAAAACTTCTCACAGGCTTTGATTTACGTAGAATGGATAGCTTTACACTTGTTGCCATGCAAGCAATAAGTCAATTACTTGAAAATATAGAATTAAACGGTGTGACTGGCCTTTATGGCGTTGCAAACTATTTCTCGGTTGAATTACTTCAATCACTCGTTATTTCAGTTGAACAAAAACAAGATGTACGACCTTTTGATTTTATATTATCCGTGGGCAACGCAGCAAATTTTTATTTAGCAAAACAGTTTTCACTAAATGGTCCGAATATCTTTCTAGGTACGAACAATAATGCGAAAGAAAATACTAAAGAGCTAATCAAAGTTGATTCATCTACCGGTTTAATTGATTCGGCAATATTTATTCACTGGCAAGAAAGCAATAACGGCATACAATGTCAAGCAGAGCTATTTAGCAAAAATCTATCAAATATTTAAAACAACTGCAATGTCTACAATGTAATTTCATTCAACACTTTTCATTGCTTAACTAAATCTAAAAGGATTAAAAATACTTTATACTAGGTTAACATCCTAAAAAAGGCTCCATTTTGCTTGATAATTGGTATAAATCACCTTTTTACCTTTAAAACTAGCTAATTACTTGAATCAGTAAAGTTGCTTAGGTAGAATTCGCCTCCTTGGGTATATATGCTTACTTAGCTCGATAAAAAAGGCAAAAAAGGTTGGATTTTTCTATAAAAAACTGTGTTGCTTGGTCGGGTAATTTAACAACCACGACTGATTGGCAAGCCTTTGCAAATGGTACAAAAAAACTCGATTTAAGTGATACGATACCTGAGCTAAAACAAGTACCAGCAATGCAACGCAGACGTTTGAGCTTTTTTGCTAAATTAGCTTTACATAGTGCACTTGAAGCATCGGGAGAATTATCAGAGATTGTGCCGAGCGTCTTTGCATCTCGTCATGGCGATTTACAAAAGACAAGCAAGTTAATTAAAAATGTCGCAGAAAAGGAAATCCTATCTCCAACGCAATTTGGATTATCTGTACATAATGCCGTTGGTGGTCTATTTAGTATCTATACTAAAAATAAATCGCCTCAAACAGCTATTTCTTCAGGTGAAGATTCCTTATTAATGGCTATAGTTGATGCCACAAGTAAATTGAAAACAAATGAGTACGACAATATTTTAGTCGTTTATACTGAAACAAAAGTACCAGAAATATATACGCAGTATGTTGCTCAAAAAGAAGCATCTATATCGATCGGTTTAATACTTGAAAAAAGCACTGATCGCAATAATGTGCTTAGTTTAAAAATGGTTGCCAACCAAGATGATAATGCAACAGAGAATACAACGTTGCAAGCAATAGAATTTTTACAATTTTATTTTGGTAATAAAAAACAAATGAATATAAAATCAAAGCGCCATTTATGGACTTTGACAAAGAATGACAGTTTCTCAAAGAGAGTGACTAAAGGATGAATGAGTTATGAATGCACTAAGTGAAGAAGTTAAATTACTAATAATAGAAACATTAGATTTAGAAGACATAGAACCTAGCGATATAAATGATGAAGACGCTTTGTTTGTTGATGGGTTGGGACTAGACTCAATCGATGCATTAGAACTAGGTGTTGCGATAAAAAAAGCTTTTGATATTCAAATTGATAACAATTCGGAAGATAGCAAGAAACACTTTTATTCAGTTAAAACTCTTTGTGAGTTTATTGAATCTGGCCGTAAATAAGGAGTATTGTGATGAATGATGAAAAATTATTTTTAATGCTCAAAGAGATACTAGTTGAAACCTTTGAACTTGAAGAAGATGAAATTAAACTAGAGTCAAATCTTTACGAAGATCTTGATCTTGATAGTATTGATGCAGTTGATCTGGTTGTAAAATTACGTGAACAAACCGGCAAAAAAATAGAGCCTGGCGATTTTAAACTCGTTCGAACCGTCCAAGACGTTCTGAATGCAATAAAAAAATTGCTCGACTAAAATATATTCTGTAAGGGTAATTTAACCGCCACATTAACTACCCTTATTTATTTTCACATCTCTTGAATAGTTTTAAACCAGGTACCGAGCAATGAAAAATGCGCTTATTGGCCTGATATTAATTGTTTATCCTTTTGTTATCTATTTTGGGTTAGCTCACGTAGCCCCTACAATATTAGCCATATTTCTTGCCTCATTATTTATTATTAGGCACTTCAACCAAACTAAAAACAATAAAAAACAAGCCAAAATTCCTCATATCAATCTTTTACTTATCAATGTTCTTAGCTTATTAACTTATACAAGCTTTACCAATTCAGAACTTGCCTTAAAGTTTTATCCTGTGGTGGTTAACTTGAGTTTTTTGATTATTTTTAGTTACTCATTGTATAAACCCCCTTCTGTGGTAGAAATTATTGCTAGAATGAAAGACGACCTTGATGCAGATGGTATTGCTTACACACAGAGCATCACTATTATATGGTGCTTATTTTTTGTAATAAATGGGTTTATTGCAAGTTGGACAATTTTCCACCCTAATCCTCAATACTGGCTCATTTATAACGGCTTAATTTCTTATATTCTAATGGGTCTGTTAATGGCTGCAGAGTTTGCTTATCGTCGTTTAAAAAGAAATAAAGTAAATAATTCAAAACAGATTAAATAGATTCTATTCAAAATGAAATTCCTAAATACAAATACATATTTTTTTGAACAAGATATAGAATTTCCTGAGTGGCAATTACAAGTTCTTAACTTTGAAAAAATATTCACTGACAGAGAAGAAAAAACATGGCTACTTTATGAGCAAGATAGTTATCTTTTTTCGATACTATTTTTTGGACTATTAGCGGCCAATAAAGAAATTGTTTTACCTCAAAATGGGCAGGTGTTGCAGATTGAGCAATCAATGCAACAGGCTGATATTTTTGTCGGTAGCTTGCCGCCACTAAATATTCTAAGTTTAGATATATCGCGTTACTTCCTTAAAGATGCTATTAAAAAGACCTCTTCACATATAGCAAGTCATCGACCTGAAATTCTCAAGGAAATTGAGTTTTCTGAAAAATGTCAAATTACATTCTTTACATCTGGATCTAGCGGTAAGCCAAAAGCTATTTTAAAAACCATAGAACAACTGTTATTAGAGGTTTCGACTCTAGAAAAGACCTTTTCACATATAATCGAAGGCTCTGACAAGTCAATAATTTTTATGTCAACCGTTAGCCATCAACATATCTATGGTCTGTTATTTAAATTACTTTGGCCGATATGGACGGGTCGCAATCTGTATTTGAAAATGTTCCAATATCCAGAGCATTTAGTTCACAAAATAAAACAGTACCCAAATAATAACGTCGTTTTAATCTCTAGCCCTGCCTATTACCATCGGTTAGTCGCCGACAACTTATTAGTTCAAATAAAAACTCAGCTAAATTCTCTGTTTTCATCCGGAGGCCCACTTAACTCTGACGTCGCATTACAACTAGACTCTGAACTTGGATCGGCTCCATTTGAAGTTCTAGGTAGCACAGAAACCGGTGGGATCGCATGGAGAAAAGTTGCATCAAACTCTAATGATGCTTGGCAGCTATTTGAGGAGATAAAATGTAAAGTTGACGATAAAACAGAGCGCTTATCAATTATTTCACCATATGCTTCCCATGAACAAGGTAGAGAAAAGGGAGATTGGTTTGTTACCGATGATCGTGCTGAAATTGTACAAAAAAACCTTCAAGATAAGAATCAAAGATTCAAATTACTAGGTCGTGCTGATAGAATTGTAAAAATTGAAGAAAAACGATGCTCACTAGATGAAATTCAAGCAAGACTTTCTCAACATGTATGGGTAGAGCAGGTTTACGTGCTTGCAATTGGTGGAAAAAATGGAAAACGAATAAGCACAGGTGCCGTGTTAGAGTTATCAACATTAGGTAATAAAGAGTTAGGCAGGTTAAATAAATTTAAATTTGATCAAGGACTTAAAAACTACTTAAAAGATTATTTTGAAGCGGTTGTCGTTCCACGAAAATTTCGTCACTTAAAAAACTTCCCCTTTAATAGTCAGGGGAAATTAAATAAATCACAATTGGAGGCACTATTTGGCTAATATTGTATACAAACCACTTATCGAAGTACTTCACCAGTCTGAAGAAAAACTATTATGCAATTTAACGATCCCTGAAAACCTCTATTATTTTCAAGGTCATTTTGAGCAAGCAGCGATACTACCAGGAGTGACTCAAATTGATTGGGTAATGAGTTATATTACCGAATATTTTAAAGTTGATACACGGAATTTAGTGTCAATTGATCAATTGAAATTTCAGCATATCATCCGGCCAAATTATGTGGTCGAGTTTTCAGTAGATAAACTAGCGGCAAATAAATATCGGTTTAACTACAAATCAAAACATGGTCAACATTCATCTGGCAAAGTGGTATTAAAAGTAGTACTAGCCGAATGATAAAACCTCATAAAAAGATAGCAAAAATAGTATCAAATATACCTGATATCAATCAATCTCCATTTGATTTCAGTTGCGGGTTTATTATTCCAAACTATAATCATCACAACGTAATAAAAACAACTGTTGAAAGCCTAATTAAATTTCAAATGCCTATTATTATTGTTGATGATGGTAGTCGGCAAGAAACACAAGAAATACTCAATGAAATTGATCAAAAATACGCCTGCATCACTTTAATCCGCAGAGCTAAAAATGGAGGTAAGGGTGCGGCAGTAAAAACAGGATTGAATGTCGCTATAAAAAATGAATGGAGCCACGCTCTACAAATTGATGCAGATGGACAACATGATTTAAGTGATGTTGAAATATTATTAAAGCTTGGAAAAGAAAACCCTCTTTCTCTCATTAGTGGTGCACCAAGTTATGATGCAAGCATCTCTAAAGGACGATATTACGGTCGCTTTATTACGCACTTTTGGGTTCACTTAGAAACCCTTTCTTTTGATATTAAAGATTCTATGTGCGGATTTAGAGTTTACCCGTTAAAGAGTTATAAACAGTTAATCTCATCAACTAATCTGGGTGATAAAATGGATTTTGATATTGAAGTGATGGTTAAAATGTATTGGCAGGGCGTGCCGATACAATTTATGCCTACTAAAGTTCACTACCCAGAAGATGGCATATCTCACTTTAATCTTTTTGAAGATAACATTCTTATTTCATTAATGCATACTCGGCTATTTTTTGGCATGCTATTGAGAATTCCTAAATTATTATTGTTGAAATTTACTAGGCGCAAAATGAATTTAATAAGCCCTCAAAGAATGGAGTCTAATTCAAAATGAAAAGAGAACTCCATTGGTCAAAAATTAAAGAACGGGGTTCAATGCTTGGAATAGAAGTGTTGGTTTTAGTTTATAAAATATTTGGAAAAGTATTATTTAGAATATGTTTAACGCCTGTTATGTTTTACTTTTATATAACTGGCAGTAGCCAAAGACACGCCATATGGTATTTTTTAGACCGATACAATACAAGTCAATCAATCCCACGTAAGTCCTGTTTTTCAAAATTTATTCAGGGATTTAAAATTTACTTTTCTTTTGGGTTATCTATTATTGATAAGTTTGATGCTTGGTTAGGAAAAGTTAACTTAAAAGATATCAATATTGTTAATGATGAAGGTTATCAAGAATTACTAGCCGCAAATGGAGCAATCATATTTAGTGCTCATTTAGGCAATATGGAAGTTTGCAGAGCAATATTTAGCATAGGTGAACATAAACGAAGACTCAATGTAATCACCTATAACGAACATACTCCTTCATTTAATAATTTTTTGAAAAAGGTTAATGCCGATTCAGCTATCAATTTTATTCATATTAATAATTTTGGCCCTGATGACACAATTAAACTTAAACAGAGAATTGAAGATGGTGAAGCCGTCGTTATTTTTGCGGATCGTACATCTGTTAATAATCCAGAAAGCGTCTGTTTTGCACCATTTTTAGGAGAGGAAGCGCCTTTTGCCATAGGACCTTTTGCTCTCGCAAGCATAATGGATTGCCAAGTATTTACGATGTTTTGCATAAAAAAAGAAGGTAAATATCAGGCTTATATTGAAAAATTTGCCGATCCCATTAAAGTTAAACGCCGCGAACGCAAAGAATATTTTACTCAACTTGCAAAACGTTTTGCAGAGCGATTAGAAAATCATGTATTGTTAGCCCCATATCAATGGTATAACTTTTTCAATTTTTGGAAGACCGTTAACAAAGAAACAAGTTCCGACTCAAAATCACACGAGCAATTGAGTCAAAATTAATGGAGTGTATTCAGTGAACAACCCTGTACAGGATAATATTTGTTTTGGTAAAAAAAGAATTACCATAGAAGATATCGTCCAAATTGCTAACCCAAACGCACAAGTTAGTTTAAGCAACGATAAACATTTTGCTGAAAAAATTGATTCAGCTGTCGCATTTTTAGATCAATTACTTAAAGAAGAAGGTCATATTTATGGTGTAACCACTGGTTATGGTGACTCTTGCACTGTCGATGTACCGTTATCTTTGGTGGATGAATTGCCAATACACTTAAGCCGTTTTCATGGTTGTGGTTTAGGTCAATTTTTTACTCCGCAGCAAGGTAAAATGATCTTAGCGACACGGTTAGCGTCTTTATCTTTAGGTTATTCTGGAGTGAGTTGGAATCTTCTCAATTTGCTAGTTGAATTGATTAATCGTGAAATTATTCCTGTTATTCCTGAAGAAGGCTCGGTCGGTGCTAGTGGTGATCTAACGCCCTTATCTTATGTTGCTGGGACATTACTAGGTGAGCGAGAAACATATTATAAAGGTGAACAAGTCAATGCCGCTAAAGTTTTTGCCCAAGAAGGATTAAAACCAATAAAATTACGACCTAAAGAAGCTTTAGCGATAATGAATGGCACGGCCGTTATGACTGCACTTGCTTGTCAGAATTTTGCTAGAGCAGATTATGCGAGCAGATTGATGACTCGAATTACAGCTTTATCTAGTTTAGCGTTAAAGGGTAATAGCCATCACTTTGATGATATTTTATTTAGCGTGAAGCCACACCCAGGACAAATGGAAGTTGCTAAACGTATTCAAAACGATCTAAATCACCATGAACATCCTAGAAACTCACATCGACTGCAAGATCGCTACTCAATTAGGTGCGCTCCCCATGTCATTGGCGTATTAGAAGATAGCATGCCATGGCTAAGAAATATGATTGAGAACGAGCTAAATAGTGCAAATGATAACCCAATAATTGATGGAATTGGTGAGCACGTATTACATGGAGGGCATTTTTATGGTGGCCATATTGCTATGGCTATGGATTCAATGAAAAACTGCGTTGCTAACCTTGCTGATTTAGCCGATCGTCAAATAGCAACTATGGTTGATGTCAAAATGAATAATGGTTTACCATCCAATTTAAGTGCTGCAAAAGCTGAACGTAGTTTTATCAATCATGGCTTTAAGGCAATTCAAATAGGTTGCTCTGCTTGGACTGCTGAAGCGCTTAAATTAACAATGCCTGCTAGCGTATTTTCTCGCTCAACAGAGTGCCACAATCAAGATAAGGTCAGCATGGGAACTATTGCTGCACGTGATTGCCAAAGAGTTATTGAGCTTACAGAGCAAGTTTTAGCGGCTACATTACTAGCGGCCGTTCAAGGTATACGCGTCAGAATGATAAACAAAGAAATCAATGTATCTCAATTAACAGCAGACATTACGACCATGATCGAAGATATCAGTAGCTTTTGTGAATTGTTAGTAGAGGATAGACCAACGGATATGCTTTTAAGGCAAACAATTGAATATATTCGTGAAAAAAGATGGACACTTTATGAGTGATAAAAAAGAAATAAAACTCGGTAAAAAAGCATCAAAAGCACTTTTCACTAGTTTTACTGATATCAAAGTACCATTCTACGATGTTGATTCAATGCAAATCGTTTGGCATGGCAATTATCTTAAATATATAGAACAAGCACGTTGTCAGCTATTAGATGAAATTGGTTACAATTATTTTGAAATGGAAGAGTCTGGTTTTTTCTGGCCTATCGTTGATGTCCGTCTCAAGTATGTCTCCTCAGCGCGTTTTTCTAATGTAATTCGTGTTTATACCTATTTAATGGAATATGAATCTCGATTAAAACTAGATTATGAAATTTTTAATCTTGCCTCGGGGAAGCTCTTAAATAAATCTCACTCGATACAAGTTGCGGTTGAAATAACATCTGAAGAAATGCAATTTGAAAGCCCACAAATTTTATTAGACAAATTAAGTCCATATATTAATAGGTAATCGTATAAATGGATAGACTAACACCTTGTTTAAAAATATTAATTTATTTAATTATTTATTTATCTATTGTTAATAACATTAATCAAGTAATGGCCGATGTAGAAAATATAAATGGTAAAAAGATAAATAGTAGTCCAACCCCGCCAATAACAAATATTCAGCCTGACTTGTTAAACCTGTTAATTATTAATCAAGGAAAAGGCACCTTCATCCAGCGTAAGTATTTTAAATTTTTAAACGAACCAATCACTTCAGAAGGCGTATTTACTCTTCACGATCAAAAAGCTCTTTGGCAAACACAAAGCCCTATTTTTTCTCAATTGCTTTTAACACCAAAGGCTATTTTTTCTAGAATAGATACCGATGACCCTTATCAGCCTTTGTTAGAGAATAGCGAATTCAGCCTACTACTTTCGAGACTGATAAGCGGAAAATTTGATGATAGCACTTGGCAAGAAATAGTTATTTCAGATTCTAATTGCGTTAATTTAAAACCTGCAACGATAACTCTTAAAAAAATATTTTCTAAGGTTCAAGTTTGTTTAATTGATAAATTAACGCGAAAAATTAATTTGACCGATTCCAAAGAGAATAATACGGAAATTATCATGTCCCTTAGCAGCTTAAAGATTGATGAAGAAGAAATAGTCCAGTTAAACATTACGAACTTATCTACAGTCACACCTTAAACCTATGTTCAATTGGGATATCAGCTCTAAACAAAAACTCTTTATATGGTTTTTACAATTTTCAATCATTATAAGTCTTTTAATCTATCAACAAACTGAACGACCAATAAAGCTGAACGCTAATCTACTTTCACTTTTTGAAACTACTTCAGTTAATAAAATTGATAAAATCACAAAAAATATTGAAGCACAAAACTTAAACAAACACATTATTCTGGTAGGTTCTGACGATCTTAATGATGCAATTAATAAAGCTTCAACTTTAACCTCCAAGCTAAACGAACTACCTTTAATAGAAACAGCCACTGTGAAGTTCCCACCCCCCCCAAATTTAGAAAATATCATAAATGACTATTTACCTTTTCGCCATAATTTTTTAAGTAATAAATACAAAGAAATCTTGTCTGATAAAAATAGCAGCGAAATTTTTGTCTATCAATTTTCATTACTAAATCAAATAGCAAACCCCGCGGTATCACTATCTATCAAAAAAGACCCTACTTTATCGATCGCTGATTTTTTTTCTCATACATTGATTTCTAATAATGGGTTATCAGTGGTTAAAAATTACTTAACAACTCAATATCATCAAAAACATTATGTGTTAGTATTTTTTACACCTCAAAAAGATAGCCTCGATATAAACGCCACCCAACAACTGACTCAATCAATAAAAAAGCTAACTGATGATAATAAAACAGACTATATCTATACCGGAAGTATTTTTTACACTAGTGAGGCAAGCAGTTCAGGGCAAAAAGAAATGCTACTATATGGAGGGACTTCTATTTTAGCGACTTTAATACTCATTGTTTTTGCGTATAGAAACTTTGTAACGTTACTTGCTACAGCAACACTCATTATTATTAGTTTTTTATATGGATACTTAGCACTAAGCATGGTCTACGATCAAATGAATATCATCGCACTAGTATTTTCAGTGACATTAATTGGAATTGCTGCGGACTATAGTTTTCATGCTTTGACTGAACTAAAATATTCTCAAATTAATGCAAATAAAAAATCACCTTTAAAGAATATTCACTCTTCATTAATTATGGGATATGTTACAACGGGGGCAGGATATGCTCTTTTATTGCTTGCCCCTTTCACATTATTTCAACAAATTGCTCTTTTTACTTTATTTGGATTATTCGGCGCATTAATAACAGCTCTCTTATGCTACCCCTTTTTGGAACGTTTTATAGGGAGGGGAATTGAAATTAATTCTTTAAAAAGTATTGAAAAAATTCATTCCATACAAAAATTTCTTATTCAGTTTGTCACTCGTTTTTGGAAAATTATCTTGCTTATTTTTTCGTTGAGCTTACTTTTTATAGCTGTTAAATTTAATCCAGAAAATATTAGAGATTATTATGAACCTGATAAAACTTTAAAATATATGGAGAGTCAAATAAAAAATATTTTGAAAGCACCTTGGGAGAATCAATATTTTTTGATAGAAGGTCAGACAGAGCAAGAGTTACTGCAAAATGAAGAAAAACTAATAGATCACTTAATTCCTTTATTGAAAACGAAAGACTTAGCTGAGTATTCAGCAATTACAACTTGGCTACCTTCATCAAGAAAACAAATACAAAGTTCTAGATTAATTAGGGAAACATATAACTCTGGTCATTTTTCTAGAATGCAAAAAAATCTAGCAACCGCTAACTGGCAGGTAAGAGATGATGACATAACTCTACAACCAAAGTTATGGTTTACCACTCATTTAGGAAAACTGTTTAAACAGCAATGGATTTTTGATGATAACCGCTACTATTCTTACGTGCGTTTAGCTGGCATTAATAATTTATCTGTACTAAATTCAATTTCTAAGTCTTTAGAAAACGTCCATTTCATTGATAAAGCGCAACAAATATCAAACCAAATGAACCAATTTAAAACTCACCTAGTTTTTATTTTAATTGCCGCCTTTATTGCCGCATTATTAGTGTTTTCTTGGCGATATGGAATCAAGACTGCGGCACTTGGTTTGTTAACACCTGTTTTTTCTCTTATTTTTGCATTAATGTTTAGTTACCTATTTCAACAACAACTTAACATATTTAATTTTATTGCTGGCATTTTAATTTTAGCTTTAGGGTTAGACTACTCTGTATTTTATGCTGAACATGGTTTCAATAAAAAAATAACCTTAACCACGCTGATGTCCGCATTAAGTTCAACTTTTGTGTTTGCCATTTTGATCTTCAGCAGCATGCCCGCTATTAATAGTTTTGGCATTACCGTTTTTATTGGTATTGGATTAACCTTTCTTTTCTCGCCTCTTGTCACTTTAGTGCAGACAAAGCACCCACTGGTTTAGATTCCCATGAAAATTTTATCGTTCTATATTTGCTTAATATTTCTCCTTTGTAGCTGTAATAGCAATCCAATTAAACCATCAACGTTAATGAATAAACAATTTTTTAATTTAACCTCTATACCTAAGCAGTTACAAAATAGGGTATGGCTGGAGAGATTTACCATCAATATATCTGTAACCAAAAACATTCGGCAAGAACTATTATTACAAACCGAGTTCACAACTAACAAAATAAACTTTGTAGCTCTTAGTCTTGAAGGTTTAGCTTTGATTCAAGCGAGTTGGAATAGTCAAACCCAAGAATTTAAAGTAGAAAAACTAGTCAACACACCAATAACGAGCGAACTTGATATCAAAAAGATAGTACATGATTTGCAAGCAGCTCATTGGCCTATAAATAAATTAAAAGAAGCCCTTCATAGTCAATATTCTGTTGTTGACTCTTGTATTAAAGGTGTCAATATACGGCAGTTTTTCTATAAAAATAAGGTTATACTTACTATCCATGAAAAGGCTGAGCAAGTGCACTTTAAATATATAGACGAAAGTTACGAAATCAAACTATCTCGTATAAAAAACAGCCCTTTAAACATGCCTTAAAATATAATGACAAATTTAATAAAAAAGATATGAAGCAAAATTTATACATCAGCGAGTACGGTTTAGTCAATGCACTAGGTTGTGATAAAAACACAATATATCAGCGGTTATTACAGGGTTCTCAATCGGGAATGCTAAAAGTTAATAATCTATTGGTCGATCATAATCCATTAGTAAATCATAGCATTTTTGTCGCAAAGGTTGATAAGGACTTAAAACCTTTAACAGACAAACCCACTCACCTTATAAGTCGCAATAACCAACTTGCATTGCTAGCGATTGATCAAATCCGAAGTGAAGTAAGCGATTTAAAAACTAAATTTGGTGCCAGCAGAATAGCGATAGTCGTTGGCACAAGTACCTCCGGAATTAGTGAGGGTGAGAAAGCTATGAGTGAGTTATTAAAAAATGACAAATTTCCAGAATCCTATGATTATCGTCAGCAAGAAATTTTTAATTTGGCAGAATTTGTTGCAAACGAATTACAATTAACAGGTATAAGTTTAACTATATCCACCGCCTGCTCCTCAAGTGCTAAAGCCTTTAAGACGGCTAAGGAGTTAATTCAATCTGAAATGGCAGATGCTGCAATTGTAGGTGGCGTTGATAGTCTATGTGGAATGACGGTTAATGGCTTTCATTCACTCAATTCAACATCAAAAGCAATCTGCGTACCGTCGAGTGTTAATCGGGATGGTATTAACATCGGTGAAGCGGCAGCCTTTGCCGTATTAAGAAAAGATCAAGGAAAAATATGTTTACTTGGCGTTGGCGAGTCAAGTGATGCACATCACATGTCCGCACCACATCCACAAGGTGAAGGAGCAATTATAGCCATGAAAAATGCTTTATCTGATGCGAGAGTTAAAGCTCAAGACGTAGATTATGTTAATTTACATGGTACCGCAACAGCTAAAAATGATGAAATGGAAGCGTTGGCAGTATCAAATATTTTTGGTTCTAAAACAGCCTGTAGCTCTTCAAAAGCAATGATAGGTCATACATTAGGAGCTGCTGGAGCGACTGAAGTCGGCTTATGTTGGCTAATTCTTAACGAACAAAGTGACGATTATCCCCCACACATATGGGATAATATAAAAGATCCCAATATCCACCAGCTAAACTTAGTCGGAATTGGCTCTAAGCATGAAAAAATAATCAATCGATGCCTTTCAAACTCATTTGCTTTTGGTGGTAATAACGTTAGTGTTTTAATTGGTTTGCCAGAGTCCGATTAAATATTATTGTACTATGCCTTTGTTGTACGAATTCAAGAATGATAAAAAATACAGTATGAAAACAAACAAATATCCAATCGAACATATCGTTCCACATGATCATCCAATGATTCTCGTTGATGAATTATTAGAATATGATGAAATCAAAGGATTGTGTAAAGTGACTATCCACGATAAAAGCAACTTTTATTGCTCTAAAATACAAGGTGTTCCAAGTTATGTTGCCCTCGAATATATGGCTCAAACCATTGCCGCCTATGCTAATGCT
This sequence comes from uncultured Kangiella sp., assembly GCA_964601915.1. Taxonomy (GTDB): domain Bacteria; phylum Pseudomonadota; class Gammaproteobacteria; order Enterobacterales; family Kangiellaceae. The sequence goes on from CAZRPK010000001.1 coordinate 54,516, forward strand.
AATAGAATAGATCAAAACCATGAAACGACTATCGGATTTTTAGTCAGTAGCCGAAAGTTTAAAGTTTTTACTCCCCAGTTTGATATAAATTCTGAGCTATTCATTGCGGTTGAACAACTTTATGTTGAAAATGGCGGGTTAGCGGCTTTTGATTGTAAAGTGGAACAAAATAATACGGTTATAGCTCAAGCAAAAATCAATATATTTCAGCCCAATGATCCCCAGTTATATTTAGCGGAGCCAAAAAAATGAATAGAAAAATACTCGTAACTGGTGCCAGTAAAGGGATCGGTAATGCAATTGCATTAAGACTTGCAGAAGATGGATTTAATATATGTGTTCATTATCGCTCAGGGTTAGATGAAGCTAAAAGTACAATCGAAAAGATTAAAGCGCTAGGACAAAGCGCCGATATGTTGCAATTTGATATTTCAGATAGAAATACAACAAAAGCGAAACTTGATAGTTATGTCGAACAGCATGGTGCCTTTTATGGGGTTGTTTGCAATGCAGGTATTACGGCTGACACAGCATTTCCGGCTATGACCACCGAAGAATGGGACAGTGTGGTGCACACTAACTTAGATGGCTTTTACAACGTTCTACACCCTTTGGTTATGCCAATGGTACAAGCTCGTATTGGAGGGCGAATAGTGACAATGGCATCAGTTTCGGGTATTACGGGAAATAGAGGTCAAGTTAATTATAGTGCATCAAAAGCGGGAATTATTGGCGCAAGCAAAGCGTTGTCTTTAGAATTGGCAAAACGAAAAATAACGGTCAACTGCGTTGCTCCCGGTTTAATTGATACCGGTATGACAGATGATTTACCAATAAAAGAAATTAAAAAGATGATCCCTTTAAATCGTATGGGGACGACTAGAGAAGTCGCTTCGGCCGTTAGTTTTTTAATGTCCGATGATGCAGGGTATGTTACACGTCAGGTAATATCAGTTAACGGTGGCATTGTATAACCCTAATAAAGCAGAACGTGGAAAAGATATAGAGAACGATTATGAAAAGAGTTGTTATTACAGGAATGTCAGCAATCACTGCTTTAGGTGATGATTGGAAAACTTTTAAGCAAGCACTTATAAAGGGAGAAAACGCTGTTCAAATCATTGACGATTGGAAGAATATGGATGGACTCAATACGCAAATAGGCGCTCCAGTTACCCACTTTAAAAAACCCGCTCACTATAAAAGAAAAAAAATACGTTCGATGGGACGAGTTTCATTAATGGCAACTCGAGCAACAGAATTGGCATTAGAGGAAGCGGGGCTCTTAGAGTCTGATGTTTTAACTAATGGTGACACAGGAATTTCATACGGTTCATCTACAGGATCTACAGCACCATTAGGTGCGTTTGGCAATATGTTAACTAACGGTAATATGAATGGTATTACCGCAACCAGTTATATCCAAATGATGTCACACACGACCCCAGTCAATGTTGGTGTATATTTTGAGCTTAAAGGCAGAGTTATTACAACCAGCTCGGCATGTACCTCGGGATCTCAAGGCATTGGCTATGCCTATGAAGCAATAAAGTTTGGAAGGCAAAAGCTAATGGTCGCAGGAGGTGCAGAAGAACTTTGTGTTACTGAAGCCGCTGTTTTTGATACTCTGTTTGCCACAAGCATAAAAAATGATTCACCAAAACTAACACCTAGACCATTTGATCGAGATAGAGACGGTCTTGTTATTGGTGAAGGCGCTTGCACTTTAATTTTAGAAGAGCTTGAACATGCACAAAATAGAGGGGCAACCATCTTTGCAGAGATTGTTGGATTTGGTTGTAACTCAGATGGCAAGCATGTCACGCAACCCACAGCTGAAACCATGCAAAAAGCAATGGAGCTAGCATTAACAGATGCTGCTCTACCAGCAAAAAGTATTGGGTACGTCAATGCGCATGGTACAGCAACCGAGCGCGGTGATACTGCAGAGAGCAATGCCACATTTAATGCCTTGGGCAAGGTTCCCTTTAGTTCATTGAAGAGTTATTTGGGACACACTCTTGGCGCTTGTGGAAGTATTGAAGCATGGGCAACAATAAACATGATGAATGAAAACTGGTATGCCCCGACGATTAACCTTGATAACGTTGATCCCGAATGCGGTGACTTGGACTATATTGTCGGAAAACCTAGAGAAATAGAAAACGATTATGTAATGAGTAATAATTTTGCATTTGGCGG
>CAZRPK010000001.1:56817-79880 GCA_964601915.1 uncultured Kangiella sp.
AACCTAGAGAAATAGAAAACGATTATGTAATGAGTAATAATTTTGCATTTGGCGGTATAAATACTTCTTTAATATTTAAACGTTGGATTTAAAACTAAGAGTAAATTACTACAAATTTTAGTACCTTTTTTTTGCTAAATCTTATGAAAACGTAAAGAAAAAAATCAAATAAATAGCGCTCAACGAGTATTGAATGCTTTTAATTTATTAACTATTACAGATATCCGCTAAAGCGTTAAGGCGTCGTAACGGCTTTGCTACATAGGGATTTTTATCATCCCACGCATATCCAGCCAAAATCGAACATATCATTTCTCTGACTCCCTTTTCAGAGTTTTTGTAGAAAATAACATCTTGCAATCGACCATCATACCAAGCCTCAACAAAAACTCTAAAAGTATCAACACCTTTCATCAGTGGGTCTGAGTATTCTGTTTTCCAACACACATCTTCACCAGAATTTTGCCTAATTAATGCCGATGCAGCTAAACTTGCAGACTTAAATGCAATGGTAACACCTGAGGAAAAAACAGGATCTAAGAACTCTCCTGCATTTCCAAGAAGGGCAAAGTGTTTACCGTAAAGTGTTTTAACATTAGCGGAATAGCCTTTGATTTCCTGTACTTCGTTGATTATTTTTGCATTATTTAATAACTTTTTGAGACCCGCCTCTTGCGCCCAGAAAGATTCAAGTTTAACTTTTGAATCGCCAGGCACTTTATCTAATATTTCAGGTTCTGCAACAACGCCCAAAGAGCAAGTGCCGTCAGAAAAGGGTATAAGCCAATACCAAATTTCTTTGTTAGAAGGATGCACGCTAATTAGTATTTTATTACGGTCAAAATTCTTTAACTCGATATTGTCTTGAATATGGCAAAAAATAGACTTTCTTACAGGAAAATTAGAAGGTGTTTCTAAATCTAATAATCGAGGTAAAACCCTTCCAAAACCACTTGCATCCAATAAAAATTTGCATTTAACTTTATAATGCTTCCCAGCCTCGTCAATGATCTCAACAGCACAACCATCTTCTTGCTCGTCAATTTGGATAACTTGCTGTTGATAACGAATATCAACGCCTTGCTCGGATGCGCAATCGGCTAGCCTTTTATCAAATTCCGCACGTTTAACTTGATAAGTCGTTCCAGGCCCACCAGTAAATTTTTTCTCAAAATCAAACTCACTATATTTTTCCCCTTTTCGAAATGCTGCACCATTTTTGAATTGATAACAAGCATCATTGACAACTTCAAGCATGCCAGCTTCTTCCAAATAAACCATAGATTGTGGTAGAAGACTTTCGCCGATAGAAAAACGAGGAAATTTCTGCTTTTCTACCACCAAAACATTCATCCCCGCACGCTTGAGTAAAGTAGAAACAAGGCTTCCTGAAGGACCGGCTCCAATAACTAAAACATCTATTAATTCATAATTCTCATTTGTCATTAATTTTTTTCCATCAGCCATTATGCTATACAAGAACCGTGACCTGGTCAAACTTTTTGATACAACCTAGTTAAGCAACTTTTCTTAATTCCAAATTATCTCTTTCAAATTTATTTGGACTTTTATAATCCAAATAGGAATGCATTCTAGTACTGTTATAAAACATCGAAATATATTCCAATATGTCTTGATGTGCTTCATATCGAGTTTGATAATGACGCCAATGCACTCTCTCTTGTTTCAACGTTCCGAAAAAGCTTTACTAGCGTATTGAGAACCGCGATCTGAATGGTGAATTAAGCCCGCTTCAGGTTATCTTTGCCAAATTGCCGTTTGTAATGCATCGCAAACTAAACTGGCTTTCATTCGGGAACTCATGCTCCAACCAACCACTTTACGCGAGTACAAATCAATCACCACCGCTAAGTATAGCCAGCCTTCCTGAGTCCAGATAGACGTGATGTCAGACGCATAGACGGGATCGCCTCGTTCAACTTTAAATTCTAGATTTAACAGGTTATCAAATAGCGGTAATTTATTAGCAATTCTCGGTGAAAATAATTTCTTTTAATAATCAATGGGTTAAAATAACATTTCTGGAATGTTTTCGCACTATTTTTTATATGTAATTATTATTAATCAATATGTTACGAGCGTTTTTACCAAGAACTGCTGTAATTTATGATTGCTATTTGTCGTCACTTTAAACTTTCTCTTATGCCTGACTTCAACTTTCGCCTTTTTCATTAGCGTTGCGGCTTTTCTACGGCCGATAGGATAACTAAGAGCATTCATCGATTTTCTTACTCGTCGACAATCGTATGTATAATCACTATCGATGACTATATTTTTAACACATTCAAGTATTTCTTCATGTAACGGATCGCCAAGCTTATTAGCTTGGCGTTTCTGAAAACTATAATATCCGCTACGGTTAACTCCCAAAACTCGGCACATTAAGCCGATTGGCCAGATCTTCTTATGTTGGGCTATAAACCAATATTTTACTTTGTTTCTTTGGCAAAGAAGACCGTCGCTTTTTTTAAAATTTCCCTCTCCATTTTTAGCTGTTTATTTTCCAGCCTCAAACTACGAAGTTCTTCTTGTTCAGGTGTTAGCTTACCGTTCCCTCGAAATGCTTGCCCCTCATCTTCCTTCTGATACTCTTTAACCCAACGTCCCATTAAATTGGGATTAATCTCTAAATTACGTGAAGCGGCGGCTCGGCTGTAACCTTGCTCTAAAAACACTTTGGAAAAATACAGCGTAAAACGGTATAGTTGCACCCTATTGAACCCTTGTCATACCAAAAGCTAAAATATGTCCGAAAAACCAAGAAAAATCCTCGTTACTAGTGCTCTCCCATACGCCAATGGTCCTATCCATATCGGTCACATGTTGGAATATGTACAAACTGATATTTGGGCAAGGTTTCAGCGCCTTATAGGCAATGAATGTTATTACGTTTGCGCCGATGATACGCATGGCACACCGATCATGCTTAGTGCACAAAAGCAAGGAATTACACCTGAGGAATTGATTGCTAAAAGCCACGATAGCCATGCTAAAGATTTCGATGCTTTTCATATCGCCTTTGATAATTTTCACTCAACTCATAGCAAAGAAAACAAACAATTCACCGAGAGCATCTATTTAGCCCTTAAAGAAAAAGGGCATATTGTAAGAAGAACCATAGACCAACTTTTTGACCCTGAAAAAGAGATGTTCCTTCCAGATCGTTTTGTAAAAGGCGAATGTCCAAAATGTGGCTCAGAAGATCAATATGGTGATAATTGTGATGTTTGTAGTGCCACTTACAGTCCTACCGAATTGAAAAATCCAGTTTCTGCGGTTTCTGGTTCGACTCCGGTACTCAAAAAATCCGATCACTTTTTTGTTAAATTGCAAAACTTTGAATCCATACTTAAAGATTGGTTAAAAACTGGCGTTAGCAAACAAATTTCAAACAAGCTAGACGAATGGCTCTCTATCGGGCTTCAAGAATGGGATATCTCTCGTGACGCGCCCTACTTTGGTTATGAAATTCCAGGCGAACCTGGTAAATATTTTTACGTTTGGCTAGATGCACCAATTGGTTATATGGCGAGTTTTAAAAATCTATGTGATCGAACTGATGGTTTAAATTTTGATGCGTTTTGGAAAAAAAATTCAGCGGCTGAACTCTATCACTTTATTGGAAAAGACATTATTAATTTCCATTGCTTGTTTTGGCCATCATGTTTAAGCGCTGCCGATTATAGGACGCCGACGGCTGTTTTTGCCCATGGTTTTTTAACCGTTAACGGAACTAAAATGTCTAAATCGAAAGGGACTTTTATTAAAGCTTCGACTTACCTCGAACATTTAGATGCTGAATATTTGCGCTATTATTTCTCGGCAAAATTATCCAGTAAAGTAGACGACTTTGATTTAAATTTAGAAGATTTTGTTCAGAGAGTCAATTCTGATTTAGTCAATAAATATATCAACATTGCTAGTCGCTGTGCAAAGCTAGTACAAAAGACTGGCGGTAAACTGCATTCACAAATTGGCGACACAGAATTATTAAAACTCTTTCAGGATGAAGCTAATGTTATACAAGATCATTATGAAAACCGTGAATTTGGTAAAGCCAGCAAAGCGATTATAGCGTTAGCAGATAAAGCGAATGTCTATATTGATGAAAAAGCACCTTGGACACTTGCCAAAAATGAAGAGACCGCCGATGAAGCTTTATTAGTTTGTTCTATGGGAATTAACTTATTTAGAATTCTTAGCGTTTATCTAAAACCTGTTTTACCTAAACTGATTGAAGAAATTGAAGTGTTTTTAAATGCAGGAGAGTTAACTTGGCAGTCAATTGGCGTTCCATTAACTAACCATTGTCTTAATCCGTTTAAGCCTCTAATGAAACGTATCGATTTGAAAAAAGTTGAAGCGATGGTTGCATCTTCAGTTGAAGCTAGTGCGCCTGTAAAACCTAAGAAAGAAAATAAAAAGAATAAAAATACTGATGATTCTGTAATAAAGCCTGAAATTCAATTTGAAGATTTTGATAAAATTGATTTGAGACTAGCAACTATTATTTCCGCCGAACACGTTGAAGGTGCGGATAAACTACTAAAATTAACATTAGACATTGGTACTCAACAAAAACAAGTTTTCGCGGGTATTAAAAGTGCCTATGCTCCCGAAGATTTAGTGGGTAAGTTAACTGTTATGGTTGCCAATCTAGCCCCCAGAAAAATGCGATTTGGAATGTCAGAAGGAATGGTTTTGGCTGCAGGGTCTGGAGGTGAGGATTTGTGGATATTAAATCCAGATGAAAGCCGTCCTGGAAAAAATGCAAAAGCGGGAATGCGAGTAAAATAATCTAAAGCGGTGGAGTATTGGCAATTTATTCACACAATTTTTGTTCTAAAACCTTTAACTCATAAAACTCTTTAGGAACATCAAGATCAATATTCTCATTGTAACCTAATTTTAATCGCTCCTTTTGCCATTATTGTTTCAATTTTTTTAACAATTTATGGTATTTTATTCGTCTATCATCCGTTAAATTTTGACCGGTTTGAATGATTTTTTCAGGTTCTAAGTCTGGGAATATATAATTAATTAAATTTTGATAAACCATAGAGGTTAAGATTAATTCCTCAATATTCGCATTATGATCCATTTTTGAACTATCGACTTGCTTTCTTAAAAAATCGTTCTCATAATCATAAGCAATAGACAGCTCGGTAAATGCACCTAAGTTCCCATGATAAGCAGCTTTTTTTAACCAACCTATTGATTTCTTCATCATAGTTTGATCATATTGTTTTTCTTTATAATTAATTTTTGGTGTTTCTGGAGCCTTTACAAAACGTGACTGAAAATTATCAAACCGTGCATTCCATCGATAATTAAGACCAAGTATTAACATTGCACGATTATTATTAGTATTTGACAAATCAAGTAACTCTTGTTCATCAAGATAGTTAACATAATCGACCTTACCATAACCGAAATAATTTATTACCCAGTTTTGTACTATATTTTGTCTGCTATCCTTTAAAAATTGACTATCAGAAATACATGACTGTTTAATACTTTCTAAACTGTCTTTATTTATAAACAAATCTACTGGTTCGCTCCCCTATGAGTTAAGCTTATTAGCAATAACTTCTTTAACCTTATAATTATTTCTTATGGGCTGTTTAAATGTAGAAAGCGACTCTATAATTGTATGGTTCTCATTTCCATAAAAGTAATCACATCCAAAATATTGAATAAAAATCAACAATATTAATCTCAGAACCTCTGCATATTCCGATAGGGAGTCTTAAATCAAAACATGGATTATCAGGTGGTGACCAAACTGGGCATTCTTGGTTATTATCAGAAAAAGAACCATCCCAACATTCTTTTAAATTCCAGAGAGCTAAAAACATCTCTTTCCCAACCGGAGAAATCATCTTTTCCTCTTGAGAATGCGTTGACTAATAAATCCCATTTTTCAGGATGACTTGTAGTAGCAACTCTTGCAGTTGAGGCTTTTTTAATCAGATCAACGTATTTTTCACTTAAAAGGTGGATATAAAAAAGCTCATCTGGATATCTAAAATCAGGTTCTACTGCCAATGTAGTAATAGGTTTGTTTGTCGTATTAGAACGATTACTTGCCCATAGCGTTACTGTATCTATCGTGATTTTTTGAGCTGGATTGTAAAAACGGCTATGTAGGTACAAGAGCTAGAACTTTATACCATGTATCAGCAGTAGCCCTGCACAGGTTTCGTCTAGGATCGTACCAATGGTATTTATCTTTACAACGTCTTTTGAGGTTATCCCTAAACGTAGCATCAGCCCAAGTTCTTTGAACCCCGAATCGTCTATAATACCAGTCATGTACTTTACAAACACCTCCCCAACCAGACCATTGAGAGGCAGAACTACCGAGACCTGGTGTTGTACATGAATCTGTTGTGAACCCTGCAATATCGTTTTGATCGACAGCAAATGATGAGAAATTTATTAATAAACCGCTTATTGTTAATAATATTTTTAATCTATTCATTGACCATATCCCTATTTCAATTTGACCTAACAGTTGTTGCACATATACAACATAAATTTTATGAATACTAATCGATCCAACCTTTGAATCCTAATATTTTAAATCAATGCATATTTAGGAGTGACATCTTTTAATAAATCATTCAAAATAGGTATCGTTATATAGTATGCTCTAATTGAGTTTTTTAGCGATAGAGCCGTTCCAAAATATAGGTTAGTTTTTAGAAAAAAAAGAGTAAAATAGGTTAAAATATGCAAACATTTGAGCTTTACGGAGTCGCTTGGTTGGTTTACTTTATTTTAGGATTAGCCTTATTGGCTTTAGTTGCTTATAAAGTTAAAAAACTAACTTGGCCTTTTAAATTTGCCATCATTAGTTTTTTAGCGGTCGGTGCGTTAACACCAGATATTGTTACATCAAGTACCGTTGCCAATGCAGAAACTTATGCGCCATTGGTCATCACATCACTATTAAAAGCCGAAGTTGAAGGAAGCAAAGCCATCATTAGTGGTCTAGTTCAGTTAACAATAATTTGGGGGATTGTCTTCTTTATTGGTATGAGTATCCGACATTATTTAGCGACTCGCGCTAAACAATAAAGCGCTTTTCTACTAATGAGTCATTACTAATGGACATACTGTTACTTCTCATTAGCACGGTTTTAGTTAATAACTTCATCTTAGTAAAATTTCTTGGCCTTTGCCCGTTTATGGGTGTTTCAAGCAAAGTTGAAACAGCCACGGGAATGGCCGCCGCTACCACATTTGTTTTAACCCTTGCTTCAATGGTCAGTTATTTAATTAACTACTATATTTTACAGCCCTTCCATGTCGAATATTTACAAACTCTAGCATTTATTTTATCCATTGCAGTTGTTGTTCAATTTACCGAAATGGTCATTCAAAAAACAAGCCCCATGCTACATAGAGTATTGGGAATATTTTTACCGTTAATTACAACCAACTGTGCAGTATTAGGCGTTGCGCTATTGAATGTTAATCAGGGACATGATTTTATTCATTCCATTTTTTATGGTTTTGGTGCGGCAGTTGGATTTTCTTTAGTACTTATTTTATTTTCAGGGATGCGAGAGAGAATTGATGTAGCGGATGTCCCAAAACCATTTAAAGGCGCGGCCATTAGTCTTATTACTGCTGGGCTCATGTCATTAGCTTTTATGGGTTTTTCGGGGTTAGTTTAAATGAGACTTAGTTTAAATTATGTTTGAGCTCATTCCAAAAATGTCACCATGGCTATTCGAAGTGTTACAAGCAACCCTTGTGATCACAATTTTTGCAGGGATATGTGGCGCATTACTAGGGTACGCTTCCGTTTACTTTAAAGTGAAAGGTGATCCAATTATAGATCGAATTAATTCAATTTTACCACAAACTCAATGCGGTCAATGCGGTCACCCTGGATGTAAACCTTACGCAGAAGCAATTGCCAATGGTGAAGCAATCAACCGATGCCCTCCTGGTGGTGAAGCTGGAATAAAATCACTCGCTAATCTTTTAGAGTTAGAAGTCATTCCGCTGAACGAAGATTGCGGTAAAGAGGCATTACCTAGAGTTGCATTTATCATTGAAGAAGAATGTATCGGATGCACTAAATGCATTCAAGCTTGTCCAGTTGATGCAATTGTTGGCACGGCAAAACAAATGCATACTGTCATTGTAAGTGAATGTACTGGTTGCGATTTATGTGTACCACCATGCCCAGTTGATTGTATAGAAATGCCATTTGTTAAAACTAATTTAATTAATTGGCGACAGCAAAAACCAACATACCAGTCGATTGAGTTCAACTAATCACCATGAATTCTAAATATAAAAAATTCACTTCAAATGCTACTTTTAAGTTTCACGGTGGAATTCATCCACCAGAAAATAAACTAATTTCAACTTCTCGTTCTATCACTAAACTTAAGCCTAGTAAATTATTTAGAATTCAAATCAATCAATCATCCATTCAAAACATTGAACAATCAATAGAAGTTATAGTTGTTAAAGGACAAAAAGTTGTACAAGGAGAGGCTTTAACCTCCTTCCAATCGTCAAACGATTATCTTAACGTTCCAGTTCACTCACCTTGTAATGGGACAGTATTAGAAATTGAATTATTTAACTGTGGTCATAAATCTTCTTTACCAGAAATGACTATTGTGATTCAAGCCAATGAAAAAATTCAACAAGAAACTTCCATTACAAAAATCGATAATAAATGGAAAAAGGATTCACAGAAAAACTTAATCAACAAAATTAGAAATGCCGGAATAGTAGGTCTAGGTGGAGCGACATTTCCAACTCATTTTAAACAGTCTACGCCGTTGAGTTCGCGTAACCTAAACCCCGCCACTTTGATTATTAATGCAATGGAATGTGAGCCTTATATTACTTGTGATGATCGACTTTTAAGAGAATATGCAAATGAAATTATTGAAGGCGCTCTTATCGTTTCAAAAATTGTCAATTGTAAAAAAATTATCTTTGCTATTGAAGACAATAAACCTGAAGCCATCCTATCTATCCAAAAATCACTAAAACAGATAATAAAAAATGAAATAGAATTTTCAATAATAGTTGCACCAACAAAATATCCCAGTGGTGGGGAAAAACAATTGATTCAAATTGTTACTGGACAAGAATTAAGCAAACAACAATTACCGAAAGACCTCAATATTTTAGTCCAAAATGTTGCGACACTATTTGCTGTTTACCAAGCTATTGTATTAAATAGAAATTTGACAGAGCGACTCATTACCATAACGGGTGATTTAGTCGATGAGCCGGGAAATTATTGGATATCTTTTGGCACCCCCTTTTCACATATTATTTCTCAATTTAAACTATCAGAAAAAAAATTAGATTTTATCACTATTGGAGGTTCTTTAATGGGCCAAAAAATATCAAATTTTAATATTCCAACTAGTAAAAAAGTGAACTGCTTAATTTTTAACAAACGCAATATTAAGGTTAAAGTAAACGATTGTATTCGATGCGGAGAATGTGAAACGATTTGCCCAATTAAGCTCTTACCGCAACAGCTCTATTGGTTTGCTAAATCAGAACAGTGGAAACCAATTGAGCAATTAAATTTGAATGCATGTATTGAATGTGGCGCCTGCGATTATGTTTGCCCTAGTAATATTCCATTAGTGGATTATTTTCGATTTGCAAAATCTGAAGTCAAACACCTATCTAATAAAGAGCAAATTTCTGGATTAGCAAAACAACGATTCGACAATCGAGAGAAACGACTCATACGTATCAAGCTAGACAAAAAAGAAAAACAGAAAAAAGCAAAACAAGATAGAAAAAAATCGTCAAAAAATAAATCAGTTGATCCTGATGGTAAAAAAACTGCTATTTTAGATGCTCTCAATCGCGTAAAAAATAAAACCAAACAAAAAAACGAATTAAATATCGAGTTAACCGATGAGAAATAGTCCATTCCCTAACTTGAAAATATCAGATAAAAATCGATCAATCAATCAATTAATGCTACTTGTCTGCACGGGATTAATACCTGGCACAATAACTCAGTTTTATTTCTTTGGCTGGGGAGTTTTAATTAATCTATTACTTTGTAGCATTTTTGCTGTTAGCGCAGAAGCCTTAATTCTAAAAATAAGGAAACGCCCAGTTGTAGCAATTTTAAAAGATAACTCTGCTTTATTAACTGGGCTACTTCTTGGTTTGGCTATACCACCTTTATTGCCTTGGTGGATGAGTTTTATTGGCGTTTACTTTGCTATTATTTTTGCCAAGCACTTGTATGGTGGTTTAGGATACAATCCGTTTAATCCCGCAATGATTGGTTATGTTTTGCTACTGATTTCCTTTCCGTTAGCGATGACTAATTGGTTACCTACACAGGAATTACTCATTCTAAAACCTAATCTGATACAGAGTGTTAATCTAACCTTTTTTGGTATCACAACAGGTATAACGAATGAATTCAATACTGTATCAGATATTAAAACACTCGCCGATGGTTTTACTATGGCAACACCGTTGGATCTTATAAGAACCTCTATTTCTCAGGGGTTTATGCTTTCAGAAATACAGAGTCACTCAAGCGAGAACGACTCTTTTAACATTAATTCATCAAGCTGGGTGTGGGTTAATGTTGCTTATTTATTTGGTGGTATTTATTTACTACTTCTTAAAATAATTCGCTGGCATATTCCAGTCTCAATAATGGTTTCAATGATTATTACCTCCGCTTTTCTATCGATGCTTGACAATCAAATTTATCTATCGGCCAGTGATCATTTATTCTATGGAGCGTCAATGCTTGGTGTGTTTTTCATTGCAACCGATCCAGTTAGTGCATCAACCACACAAAAAGGTCGATTAGTTTATGGTGCATTAATTGGTTTTACCTTAATTATGATTAGAACTTTTGGTAGTTACCCAGACGCATTTGCTTTTTCGGTTATTTTATTGAACATCGCATCACCTACCATCGACCATTATTTTCGTCCTAAGGTTTACGGAATGAAAAGTCCAGTAGAAGTAATTCCAGTAAAGGTATTGGATGACAATTTACAGGACGATAGTTTACAGGTACTTGATTTTAAGAACCATGATTTTAAGGATCGTCATAATGAGTAGTAATGATATTCTAAAAAAATCCGTCCGAAAAAATGCTTTTATACTTGCACTATTTGCAATGGCTTCTACCGCACTCGTTTCTATTGTTCATCAATTGACCAAAGATAAAATAGCGAGTGAAGTAGAACGAGTGATGAGCCAACAACTTAACAAATTGGTACCATCAGACAATTACAATAATTCACCTACCAGCGACTGCATTTTCATAAAAAATTATTCTAGAATAAACCAAGTCTCAATCCAAAAAGTTCATCGTTTCCGGAAGAATAATCAAAATATCGCACTAGTATTTACATCGACCGCACATGATGGCTATTCGGGAGATATTAATCTGTTAATAGCACTATCTAGCAAAGATAGACTACTTGGCGTTGAAATTCTAAATCACAGAGAAACACCTGGCTTAGGCGATAAAATCGAATCCAACAAAAGTAATTGGCTACAACAGTTTGAGAATGTTTTATTAAATGGTTTTAATGATAAAAGTTGGCATGTCAAAAAAGATGGCGGTGATTTTGATGCTTTAACCGGTGCAACGGTTACGCCTAGAGCAACTATTAATTCTATTTATCAAACAGTTTTATATTTTACCAAAAATAAAGCAGCAATATTTAGTAGTAAAGGAAATTGCGAGAATGAACGTAGCGACTAAAATCATTCGTGACGAGACGTTTTATTTCTACCATTTTCTTTTGACCGATAAAGCGCTTTATCTGAGTTTTCTAACCAATCTTTGGCTGACAAAATATCGGTACTCAATTGGCAAATACCTAAACTGACGGTAAACTTGATTTCTAAATCATCATAAACGATTATCATTTTCTCAATTTTTTTACGTAGACGTTCAGCAAATTTATATGCGCCATCTATATCTGTCTCTAAAAGCAAAGCAACAAATTCTTCTCCTCCGTAACGACCACAAATATCTTGTTCTCTTGCACACTCGACTAAAGTTTTTGCACATTCTCTAATGACTTCATCGCCCGCCTGATGTCCGTATGTATCATTAACTTGTTTAAAATGATCTATATCAAAAATCACCAAGCTGATCATTTGTTGATAGCGACTAAATTTCTTAAATTCGAACTCTTGGCAATCCTGCCAATAACCTCTATTATTCAAATTAGTCAATTTATCAGTACGACTTAGTTTTTCTAATTGTAAATTGGCTGTTTTTAAAGCACGTCGATTAGTGGCTACGTCCGTTACATCATAGACAATAATACAAATATTCTCTACTTCGCCCGTCGTTGATAAGATCGGGAAAATAGAAATATTTTGGTACATCAACTCAGCAATTCCAGTGATTGGGCGATAATTTTTGAATTTAAAAACAAAGGGACGTTGTTCCCATATGCTAAAAGCACGAATTTTTAACTGAAATACTGATTCAACTTTATGTTGAAACCATTTTTTATCAATCTCAGGAAATAAATCAAAAACATTTTTATTACGTGTATAATTTGCAACAACCCCGCTATGATTTTCCATAAAACTATTCCAGAGCTGAATTTCATTATCCTTATTCAATACCACCAGACCGACATCTATGTTTTGTAACATATCCATCATCCAGTGAAACTCTCTTAGTTGTTCTATTGAATTAGTCATAGTTTTGTTTAGATCATTTATACCTTATGTATTTTATTCAGTGATAAATTTATACCGTATATTGTAATATGTTTTTTAATGGTGCTACGCATGACTCTGTAAATAACAATAATAAATCACAATTAATCCCTTTATTTTCAATTCGATAATTAATTTCGATCGATAAAGCTTTATCCCAGTTTTTAACACTATTATTAATTAAATCTTTAACTTTTAGATGTTGACCCAAGACAATGGGATGACCTTGACTTAAATTGATATCAAGTTGGTCAGATATACCTTGTAAGCATGCTCCAACTAAAATATTAGCGATATCCATTAACAATTCTAATTCAATTTTTTCATTAATTTTACCACCATACTTCATTAAAGAAGCTATATTCTTAAACGATGAATCATTAAATATCAGCAAGGCTTCACCAGAAAGTCCAGAACCAATAAAGCCTTGGCAAACAGATGAAACGGTTTCATCTTGAGCAGAGAATTGCAATGCCATATGCAACTCAGTCAATTCAATATGGTTTACTTTAGGGATTGGTAATTCAACAAACACATCCAAAAATCGAGCTAAGACATCCCCGGCTCTACCCATTGCAACATTTGAAATTTCTTGCACCGCATCAATAAATTCGGATTCACTCATTTCTGAATTTGTACGCGATAAATTAACATCCTCTTTTAATTCATTAGCTTCGATAAAATTATTTTCAATCAGTACTTTGAGTAAGATATCTTTAGATATTGGTTTTTTAATGAAGTCCATAGCACCTAACTCTAAAACACGTTCTTGTGCGGTTGGTTGGATATCACTGGAAACAACTAAAATATCCATTTCAATCGAACAGCTTCTCAACTCTTCCAACGTTTCATACCCATCAAATACAGGCATATTTAAGTCCAAAAACATTAAATCAGGTGCATAATCTTGGATTATGTTAATAGCCTCTCTACCATGCTCTGCATAAATAATTTCAACAGGCCAATCATCAGGCAAACAACGTGCAAGTTGTTTTCTCGCCATTCTTGAGTCATCGCAAATTAAGATAGTTTTTGACATTTTTTATTCTAGTTAGAGATATATTTTATATAATTAGAGTGTTATTTAGTTATAGCAAATTATTCTTGTTTTTTCCTTCTTATTTTACTATTAGAGCTAGATTGACAATCTTCTAAGCTAATTTAGCTTTCTAAAAGTAGTCAAAACATACTTTTATTATCTCAATTTCGTATATCACTCTTAATAATTGTACTTGATATTCGAGCAACATGGTTAATGATGTCATGGCTTGCCTCTTTAAGCAGAAAGGCATTAGTAATATTTTTATGTTTGTGAACAAAAGCTTCATACTCAGCTATATCATCATAGATACTCGGATCATTTGCTAAACAACAAAAACTCGATTCACTGAGTAAATTAGTCAGTTTACTAATTTTCAAAGTCTTACGTTGCGGAAGGATGACTCTATTTTGCATAGAGTCATCAGAATGTAGACTATTTATTCGACTACTAAATAACACCGCTTTTAATTTTATATTCGCATCCAGACTATTCAAAAGCGCTTTCAATAAATAGATGAAAGATACCAAGTCAATGTGGCTGGATTTAGAAAGGTTAGTTTCGCTCGTTGCATGTTGTAAAAAAGGGACTATGCCACCCGAAAAAATTTCACCTTGAAAAAAAGTGGAATAAGCATTTGTTGCGGATTTCACATAGCTTTCTATTGTTACTACTTGTTGCACTAAATTTTGATTATCTTGTTTAGGTAAGTCAATCGCTAACCAAATCAATGGCACGGACTCTAAAACTTCTTCGCCCTGCCAACGTACATGTTGGCGTAGTTCTCTAAGATGAATTGGATTAGAAAAAGATGCCTCCGCTAAATTGTCAACTTGTTGAAACCATATTTTTTGAGAGTCTATGACTTCAACATCGGATTTAATCGCCTTACGTCTAACTAATAAATGGATAGCACAAACAAGTCTATCCACTTTACGTTTATACCTTAAAAGTAAATATAATAAACTAAAAATCAAAAAAGTTGCTAAAGCAAAAACTCTTACTTTGATTCTATGGAAGTTTTCTCTAAAATCAGATTCTAGCTGCAAGCCATCAATTTCTATTTTAAACCAACCGGCAGTTACTCCCTTGAAAGCAATTTTTTCGAGAAATGGAATATTCTTTTTTGCTAAAAAATATTCATAGGTTATTTTTTTAGACGACTCTTTACTTATCTCTTTATCATTCGTTGATAAAATGATTACAACAGAGTCCGATTTGAGGTTGTTGCTATTATTTTGGGCTATTTCATCTAGAGTTCGGTTATTATTTTGATCTGCCGCGGATAGTCCTATCGTGATTTCTTGAGGATATTGTGAAACTACTATCCCATCGGAAGAATAGATTGTTGCGGTATGAATATAACGATCTTTAGCGATATTTTGTGTTAATAGCTCAAGTTGTAGATTATCTTCAGATAACAATGCTTCAGCGCTTGAGTCTGCGGCTATTTTTACAATACTGTGTGCATACTCTGATGTTCGTTTTGCGACTAATTTTTCAACCTGATAGTTAATAATATACCAAGACAACGAAAGAAAAGCACTAAGCATAATAAAAACAAGAGGCAGCATACCCGCCAAAATATTAGGTGCGGAAATAATATTTGATTTAGTTTTATCTATGGCATGTGTTTGATTATTATTATCCATAAAATCATTGTAACAAGTTGGCTTTCAAATAACTATTATGAACGACGACTTAGTCCATTTTAAGGTATCATGGCTTTTAGAATAAACTATTTGTGTTAATTCGGTTTAACCTTATTAAATTAAACTTTTAAACTCAAATTTAAGAGCAAAAAACATGTCACATCCCATACTAAATAACATTGAATACTTATTAACTGATGGCAATTGGAGTGTCGCTCAAGAAAAGCAGAATTATAGTTCAGCTTTTCTTAATAATTCCACGATACGTAAAATAACCTTGTTCTCTGATTTAGATGACTCTGTTCAAGAAGCTGACTTTATACAAATTTTGAATAATATAAATCAACAACTGCTTTTCACAAAAAGCATTCAACAAAAGTCGTTAGTTTGGAATTGCTTTATAGAGCAACAATATTTACAAATATTTTTACAAAATTTGATTCAAACGACTTCTTTTGATTATCTAATTTGGCCTAAAGGTCGCCCATCCATGCCTAAATTAATCATTTTTGATATGGACTCGACTTTTATACAAATTGAAGTGATTGATGAATTGGCAAAAGCGCATAATGTTGGCAGTGAAGTTTCCCAAGTGACAGAGTCTGCGATGCGTGGCGAATTAGATTTTTCAGAAAGTCTAATCACTCGCGTTGCTTGTTTAAGAGGATTATCTAGCAATACCATCGAAAATATCGCTAACAATCTACCAGTATCTCCAGGAGTTGATAGATTAGTTAAGTGGGCTCATCAACAAAGTATTAAAATCGCTATCATTTCTGGAGGTTTCACCCCTTTTGTTAAAAAGCTAGCCATACAAATGAATTTATTTAAAGTAAAAGCAAACAATTTAGAAATAGAAAAAAATCAATTAACCGGTAAAGTGCTAGGTGATATTGTAGATGCTCAAGCAAAAGCTAACTTTGTTAATGAGTTAAAGCAAGAATTAAACTTACAGACGAATGAAATAATGAGTATAGGAGACGGCGCTAATGATTTATTAATGATGAAAGAAACCGGATTTAGCCTAGCTTACCGCGCTAAACCAACCGTAGATAGAGAGGCTGGCGGACGAATGAAATCAACCCATTTAGATAAGCTAATTAATATCTTTGCAAAATAAAATTAAAAACCACTTGAAGAAAAGTCATAATCAAGTTTAACACTTGGGCGTCTCAAATAGTAACCTTGAATGTAACGCACATTCATTGGCCATAATGCAGCTAACATAGCAGCCTCTTCGACCTTAGGAATAATACTTAATTTATCCCTATTGTGTATTTCATCTAGTAATGATTGAATTCTTGCCGATGATTCAGGGTCTAAATGTAAGTTTTCACTCACCTTATCGGAGATTTTAACATAATCAACATCAATTTGATCGATCAATTGAACTTGCTCTAAATCTGCTCCAAATTTTGATAAACAACAAACATAACCTTTACTTCTAAGATTAGCAGTTAATGCAATAACACGTTTTAAGTGATTCGCGGCATCATCTTCATCAAATTGAAATATAAGCCTATTCTTCTCTAACTTACTATTTTTAAAAGTTTTATCAATAAAATCGACTATTGAGTCATCAATTAACGAAATGCTAGACAGGTGGACAAATATTTGTAAATTATCATCATGGTTATTTTTTAACGAGCGTAATGCTTGACTAATAATCCATTTATCCAACTTAAGTCCAACTCCAACCATGCGTGCGATAGGGAAAACTTGATCGGCACTAATTTCTTTTCCCTTCTCTGTGGTTAGTCGTAAAAGAGCTTGGTAAAGAGCTTTTTCTTCGCCATGCAATTTAACAATTGGCTGAAATAACAATTTTACTCGACCAGCATCAATTGCCTCTTGAACTTGATAGACAAGTCTATGATCAACACCCTCTGCGATATTTGCCACGGCTTTGTTATAAACCTTAAATCCATCACCTTTTTCTAAACGAGCGGCGGCACTTTGTGCATCACTAATATAGCGATTAGGATCGGCATTGGCTTCACTAATCGGACATATACCAATACTAAAAGTAACCGTATGAGTATGACCTTCGATATCAAATAAATGCTTTTTAATTGAATCACACAACTCTTTTGCTAAATCTCTTGCAATTTTACTTGATTTATCTTCAATTAAAATTCCAAACGCATGATCAGTTAAACGTGCTAAAGTATAACTTTCATCAACTCTGCTAGTTAACCAGATCGCACATTCTTGAGTGACTGAATCGACGCCAGGTATTCCGTACTCACCTCGTATTTTATTGTGCTGATCGTATTCAATGTATAGTAGATTATATGTACAAGATTTTTCAATCGCTCTTGCTTTCGTTAATTGAATTTGTTCCGCAAAGTAAACCTTATTATAAAGGTCGGTTACCGTATCTAACGCACTAATTTCTTTTAGCTTTTCTTCTAATTCTGCGCTGTCAGTTTCTTGCCTTATTAACACTTGTGTACAATTTTCATCTTCAAAATGAGCTTGAGATAGTGACATAATGGCTTCAAAAACTTCGCCGTCTGCCCTTGCGCCAGAAAAAGAAAAATTATGTTGATCATGATCAAGTGCCATATCTTTCAGGTGTTTTTTAAATTCATTTTGGTACTTTTTATCAATCGTATCCAGAGCCGGCACACAAAATATTTCATCGTGGTCGGAATAACCAAATAATTCCAAATAGGCTTTATTGGCATAAACATGCATACCATCATGTATGTAGGAGATTGCATCTCTTGAGCTATCTAATAATAATGAACAACGTTTCTCACTCGAACGTAAAGCAAGCTCTGCTTGGGTTTTAGCTCGGCGCACTTCTAAATGTGCTAATTCTTTTTCAACTCGAAGGCAAAGCATTTCTAGATTAGTATGACTAGTAGTATTACTAGCGCCGTAGGTTAAAGTTTCAATAAAATTTTCATCCGTCAGTTGATCTAACATGACAATCGTAGGAATATCTCTGCCGAACTGTGCTATTTGTTTAATCGCTTGCTTTGCCGGTAGCGCATGATGATCTGGAATGGCTAGTAGTAAATCAGAGACTTGTTTTTCGAGCGCATCTATCAATTCCTCTTGTGATAAAACTTGAGTTGCTCTAACCGCATAGCCTCGATTTCTAAGCGCATTAATAATTTCTTCTGCATGATTTGAGGAAGGCTCTATTAACAAAAGGTGAATAGTTTTGATGTCAGTTGTCATCGTTTAGCAAAGATCCTTTACACTTGATATTTTCAAAGTTGGTAGTCTAATAACTCTTCACAGCATCGAAGAGAGTTGGTAGTAAATCTTAATTTTTTTCTTTAATTAATACTATAGCTAATTGTAACCAAGTCAAATCACTTTCAATAGTTATTTATACATTTTTTTAACAAATAGCGACGCAGATCAAACTACAGTGCATTATGTAATTATCGATTGATTATTTAAATTAAATCCCAAACGCCATCTAAATCCGGATCAACTTTATTTATAGAGTTTAATTTTGGCTTCTTTAACGTCGTATTAGTACTTATTTTATCGAACGCAAACTGTCTAAAACTAGCGGAAGAACTGACCTCTTTACTTAGCCTTGCCATATATTCTTCAGAATATTCAGCAATACAAACTTTGCTATTTAAGGTAAATGATAGTGGGTTAGTGATTACAGTTGCGGACAAACCGACCCCCGTTAATGCTGGCAATAATAAAGAACGCTGAAACTTATTTTCTTGACCACGACTATTTTTAAGCTGTATGTTAATAGATTTAGCATCCGGAGCTAAAAGTTGGATCCCCATTTGAACGGTATTATCTTTAATTTGACGTTTCACCCAACGTACAACGCCAATACTCCATTGTAAAAAACCGTCTGATGCGGTATCAACAAAGCCCAAAATTTCACCTGTTTGAGCATTTTTGGGTAATTCTGCGGCTGACAACTGAATACAGTATCCACCAGGGCTAATATTAACCAGACTACAGGTTTGTATTCGATACGCATCTCTAACAATAGAGTCTCTACTCCTTGCACCGGATAACACTGTATCTTGTTTTGGTACTTTATCTTGTTCAGGACGATATAATTTAGCCCAGACATCTTTACCAGTTTCTGCGGATGTACTTAAATAATTTCTGTCAAGACTAGCCTCAAGTCTATTTTTTTCTTTAGCCATTTCCGTCAGCGTGGCATTTTTTAAGCTCCCTTCCATAACATCAAGTGTTTTATTTATTGCAAAACCTTCAGTTGGAGGCTCCTCCATCAAGCTGGCATTTCTTCTCATTTCATTTTCAGTTAACAAATAGTGAGTCGCGGCTAAGCTAATTGTTACTCTGATCGAATCATTACAGGCCGTTCTAGCAAAATTTCTTTGAGTTCCTTGGTTCCAACAATGCATTAAATGTTTATAGATCATGGATTTTTCTGAACTCATGGTCGTTTCAGTTTTTCTTAAAATAATTTCTTTTTTGAACCGTTCTACTAACCCTGAAACCGAGAGTTTGATACATGATTCAGATTCACGTGATTTATATAAGCTTTTTAAGATAGGAGCTTTTGCACTATTTAGATCAACGACAAAATGATGTTTGTTGAACGCATGAGCCTCAAGAGTTACTAAATCTATATAAGCAGGTAACATTGTCCATAAGATTTCAATCTCTTTTTGACGCAACTGGTATGGGTTAGCAATGCTCATTAATAAAATTTGAGTGAAATTACTTTTTACACTGTGTTCAAATTCCTGACGAGGCACTTTAAAAGTCATTTTTTCAATATTATTCTGACTAGCTAATTGGTACAACATATAAAGTTCACGCCATAAACGGCTCGGAACAGATGCATACAACTGATAACAGCGCAGAATAATAAGTCCATGATATTTAACCGCCATTCCGATTGCGGCTGCCAATAATTTTTTGGTAGATTTTTTTGAGTCTTCTATCAGTAGTGATTCAATGGTTGCATGGTAACCAAGAGATAATTCAGTTTGAATGGCTTGAACAAGTGCAGCAATCTTTTTTTGTTTCTCTGTCAACGCAATGTGCTTACTGATAAATTTCTTCTCGAGGGCATCCGATAAGCGTCGGGCAATTGGCTCTAAAAGATTAAGTATGGAAAAACGTAATTCTGGATTTAAAATTGACTGATTGGTTTCAACTAAAAGACGATAAGTACTCCTTGAGCTATCGCTCAAATTAGCCGCAGGTAGTTCTTCTACCCATCGTAGTATTTTTTGTGTTGAAAGCTCAACGGAAGACCTAAAATTAGGTCTCAACTCGCGAACAGTTAATCCTGAACTACCTTGTTTCATTCAAAAAATCCCTTAACAGCTGACTAAGAACTATGGGACAGCAATCAAATTATACCAAGATTACTATCCCTCTCTTACTACAGAAAATTACCTTATTTCTTATCTCTAAAGTCAAATAATTCTCTATTTAACTCAATTATCAAAAACTCAACGCCGCAATATTAATAAATAGACTATTTTTCTTTAAAAGTCAAGTACTTAGAAGAGATGATTAAACAAAATTATTTCTTCTAAATTCTAATAAAATAGAGGTATATTAGTCCAATAGAAGAGAAAAATTAATAAATCGCTCTTTTAGATAATTCACCAGCAACCTCTTGGACTAATTTAGGGACTAAATAACCCGGTAAATAAGCCGTTAGGTCTTTCATAATTTGAGTGGCAATATTTCTAGGAACATTAAAATGAGCAGCTCCTTCAACAGGGTCAAGTAAGTGTAAATAATAGGGCAGTACACCGACATCAAACAACTTCTCACTTAGTTCACAGAGAATAGTAGATGAATCATTGATATCTTTTAATAAGACACTTTGGTTTAATATAGTTATGCCAAGAGTTAAATAAATTTGTAGTTGACGAGCTAATTCTGAATCAATTTCATTTTCATGGTTAATATGTAGCACTAAACTAACGGAAAATCGGCTACTTGCAAGTCTCTGAGCTAATTCAGATGTTAATCTTGAAGCGATCACCACGGGCAATCGGGTATGGATCCTTAATCGCCTAAGATGGGGAATTTTTTCTAATTCCGTTAGTAATGCGTCTATCGATTTATCCTGTTTCATTAACGGATCTCCGCCACTTAATATGACTTCTGAAATAGAGGGATCCATAGCAATATATCGTAAAGCATCTATTTGAGCTTTATTATCAAACCGATGTTGTGTGTAAGGGAAATGGCGTCTAAAGCAGTATCTACAATTAACCGCACAAGCACCCGAGAGCATCAATAATGCCCGTCCATGATATTTATGCAATAAACTAGATATTTTAGGTGTTTGTTCGTTGAGTGGATCTTTGATATATCCTACCTGATCCGTATCCTCATCATTTCTTGGTAATACTTGGAGTAATAACGGATCGTTGATATTACCTTTTTCCATTTTGTTCGCATAAGCAAGTGGGACTCTCACGCTAAAATTGTTCTCTTCAACAATTAAATGTGAAATTTCTCTTTTATTTATTTGAACATAGTTGAGTAATTCATCAACACTAGATATAGCAGTTTTTAATTCATTTTTCCAAGATTGGGGCTGACAAAAGGGAACTGAAACAGGTATGATTGGTGCAGAAATTACCATTCGGATCGACTAGTTAAGGTTAATAAATAAAATGGCATCATACACAACAAACGATTTTCGTTCAGGTTTAAAATTCATGCTAAATGGAGAACCAGTTTCTATAGTAGAAAATAACTTTGTTCGCCCAGGAAAAGGGCAAGCTTTTGCAAAAACTAAGGTTTTATTTTTATTATCCGGAAGAACCATTGAAAAAACATTTAAGTCAGGTGAAAGCTTTGAATCCGCTGATGTAATGGAAACGGATATGGAGTACCTCTATACAGATGGCGAATTTTGGCACTTTATGGATCCCGCAACCTTTGAGCAAGTCGCCGCCGATAAAAAAGCGGTAGGTGACAACCTTAAATGGTTGACAGAGCAGGATAAATGTATGCTCACTTTATTTAATGGGACACCTATTTTAGTCACACCACCTAACTTTATAATTCAAGAAGTTACTGAAACAGATCCTGGTTTAAAAGGAGACACATCCGGTAGTGGTGGAAAGCCCGCAACCTTATCATCCGGTGCGGTTGTTCGCGTTCCTCTATTTGTTCAAATTGGCGAAAAGATTAAAGTGGACACTAGAAACGGCGAATATGTTTCTAGAGCATAAAAAATCCTACCTAAATCATTTAACTTTCTTCCGTTTTCTTTTTGGATTTTAAACGGCTCAACTCATCTGCTTGCTTTTTAGTAATTCTATAAATCGAATCAATTCGACATTTGATTAAATGACCACTATTCTGATGGCTGTCCGGCACGCTAATTGAGTCGAATTTAGCATGTAACGTCGAACCTGAGTTATGCACTGCAATTGTTTGTGTAAACCTCAAATCACTACAATAACCAACTAAATCTATTAAATAAGGTTTATTAAAGCGAGTACTCAATATTAAGTATTCATTATCTAACGAACGCCAACCATGAAAATTAAAAGAGGTTATTTTCTTTTGAGACTCTAATTTTTTATCCTTAATATATTGAGTATACATAGACTCTTTTTTATTTTTATTTTCTTCTAAAGATGCACAACTTGCGACTATAAATGCGATAA
>CAZRPK010000001.1:79980-81809 GCA_964601915.1 uncultured Kangiella sp.
TTTTTATTTTTATTTTCTTCTAAAGATGCACAACTTGCGACTATAAATGCGATAATGAATAAAGTGATGGCGTTTTTCATAATAATTCTCCAAGGCAGACTAATAAAACTCTATAAAACCGTCTCTTTTAAACTATACGCTTAGATTGAAATTTAAGCGAATAATTCACCCCATAATTGTGAATGTTTGTAATCCTAATATGTCCAACCTAAAAACTATTATTCAAGAAAGAAACCGCCTCTTTGAGGATACTAGAGCATTTTTTAAATCAAGAAATATTTTAGAAGTTGATACGCCTCTAATAAGAAATGATACTGTCACTGATCCCTATATGTCAGCATATTCAGTCATTGATTTAAATTCCCAGCTTAAAGGTTATTTACAGACATCACCTGAATATGCAATGAAAATATTACTGAGTAAAGGTTCTGGTGATATTTTTCAATTAAGCAAAATGTTTAGAGCAGAAGAAAACAGCCCCATCCATTCTTCAGAGTTTACCATGTTAGAATGGTATAGAGTTGCTTTTAACCATTTTGATTTAATAAAAGAAACAACCGATTTTATTCAAAGTATTGTTGGTATGAAAACAGTCAATATTTTGAGTTATAAAGATATTTTTAACCGCGTTTTAGCCATCGATCCATTTGAAATAAAACTTGAGTCATTAAAAAAATTATCCAAAACTGAATTAGGTGATATTCCTTTGGAGCTTTTATTTGATAACTATTTAACACTATTATTTTCTGAAAAAATTGAAGCAACTTTTAACCCAAATGAAATCACCGTCATTCATAGTTATCCAACATCCCAAGCAAGCCTTGCGAAAACAAGTGAAAAGAATGGATTAGTGACCGCCGATCGATTTGAAATCTATTTGGGCGGATTAGAGTTAGCCAATGGTTTTAATGAGTTAACCGATGCTATAGAACAAAAACAGCGTTTTGAAGAAGATAATCAGTTACGTAAGCAATTTGATTTAAACCCTATTGAGGTTGATAATGAGTTTATCAATGCATTAGAGCACGGAATTCCAGATTGTGCGGGTGTTGCATTAGGGCTTGATCGATTGTTAATGATTAAACTAAAAATAAAGCATATTACCGATGTGCTTGTCTTGCTTTAATATTAACTTGTATTATTTAAGTTAACGTATCTTGAATTCAAATATTATAAGAACTCTATTGCATTTAGGATTTAGATTTAGCTCATTTAATATTTTCAAAATAAAAGAATTCAACTTAAAAGGAATAATCAGTTGTCAAATAAAATTTAAACGCTATTATGTCAGAAATCATGAGTCTTCCTATAGTATATACATTTAGACGATGCCCTTACGCAATGAGAGCTCGTCTCGCGATAGAGCTGTGCGAAGTCAATGTTGAATATCGTGAAATATTATTGCGTAATAAACCAATACAAATGCTCAAATCATCACCTAAAGGTACCGTGCCTGTATTAGTTTTAAATAATCAACAAGTGATCGATGAAAGCTTAGATATTATTTATTGGACTCTAGAGAAAAATGATCTACTTAACTTATTAAAAACGACCTCACTAGATGCAGAGAAAAGATTAATCGCAATCAATGATAGTCAATTTAAAATGTGGTTAGACAAATATAAATATGCGGTTCGCTTTCCAGAACAAACGATGGAAAGCTACCGTGATAATTGCGCATTCTTTTTGGACAAACTTAATTCACTTTTGAATAAAAATAAATTTCTTTTTGGTAATAATTTAGGACTTGCTGATATTGCTATTTTTCCATTTATTCGTCAATTTGTATCTGTTGATAAAATTTGGTTTGATTCAACAAAATATGATTA
>CAZRPK010000002.1:0-66379 GCA_964601915.1 uncultured Kangiella sp.
AACCTAGAACCTAGAACCTAGAACCTAGAACCTAGAACCTAGAACCTAGAACCTACCTCTTACTCAACGATTTAAAATATTGTTTTAACTCCTCTATTCCTGGCCTCCAGTCGCCCCTTCGAGCGACTTGATGGCGGGTATTTTTGAAGTCCGGTGTCAAAAATTGAACAATTCGATTTATTTTTTCTTTCAGTGTGTAATTGGAGCTTTTTAGCACAAGATAAAGGCTATCAAAATCGCCCAATAACCATCTGAGTTTGGTTTTCTGGTTATATTGGACATCTCCAGAGACTTTTTTGCCAAATGTTATTCTATATAGCAATTTAGGAAAATCTACCCCTGCATCAATTGCCAATTGTAACGAACCCCAGAACCTAGTATTAACTTCCATCAAATAGGGGGTACCGTCCGTAGCAATTCTAAACTCAACCATTGCAACTCCATGCCATTTGACCTTATCTAATAGCGTTTTTGCGTTCTTCAGTAGAAAGGGGTCTAGTGGAGCGCTTTTACTTAATACGCTCACTCCACCTTGAGGAGGTTTTTCTCGTAGCCTTTGATGTTGAAAAAAAGCAATAGGTTTACCTCTATTATATATGGCAAAAATGCCTGCACCATAGCCTTCTACAAACTCCTGGAGCATAAAGGGTGAATCTTGAAGCCAGCGTGTTTGTTTGAGAATAGTGTCTAATTCAGTCTTTGAATGAGCTATTTTAACTACCGTATGTTGCCAGTGATCTTTCTTCCATAATTGAGATAGAACAGGTTTGATAACTATAGGGTATCGAGAAATTTTTTCTAAATTGACATCAAGAGCCGAAGTAAAATGAGCTGATGATGGTGTTTTTACACCTACACGATTAGCTAGCTTCATTAATTGGCCTTTGTTGGTTAAAGACATAACTGTCTCGTAGCTTGCAAATGGTATTTTACAGTGGCTTGTGACTTCAGGATTCATAAGAAGCAGTTGGCTACTGATTTCGGTACACGGGAAAATCGCATAGAACTTCGTTTGTGTCAATAGCTCATCAAGCCATTCTAAAAAGGCTTTCGGTTCTGCAATTATAGAGGGGTGTCTGTAATGGCTAGAACTAAATTTGGAACACGAACCAAGAGACTTATTGATCGAGTCAGCAGTGGAAATCAGGAGTGAAGGGGAAGCCCCTAATGAACGAATTACAGCTAAGGCACTTCTCTCATTTGAGTCTAATACTAGAATCTTATTTTGAGCTGTCAGCTTATCCATAGGGTATATTTTCCTTAATTTGCGATAAATAAGCCACGCACCATGATATAGTGCGTGGCTTTGTTAACAGGCTAAGAGCCCAACGAATAACCCAAAGCAATTTAGGCATATTTAGAATTTTCTAGCTGCGAACTTCTTTTAATTTGTAATGCTATCATATTACCAATATGATAGCATTCTACGGTTAAAGAAGTTGAGTTTGCTCTCACAAAAATAAATCATAGAAAGGTGTTGTAAAGGAATGATTATCGGACAAATAAATGACTTGTTTGGCTCCAAACGTGGACTATTTAATTCTGCTAAATTTAGAATACTGTACATTTTAGGTAAGTATAATAAGTACAGAGAAGTTGATTTCAAAAAAATTCATCGGCTTGTTTTTGTCTGTACAGGAAATATCTGCAGAAGTCCTTTAGCTGAGCATTATGCTTGTTCCCTTGGTTTTCCAAGTGATTCTTTCGGGATGAGATGTCGAGGGGGCGATTGTGCAGACCCTAGAGCCATTAAGTTTGCATCGACACAGAAAATAGAGATGACTCACCATGTAACTAAGAATATCAGAGATTTCAACCATAAAGATGGCGATCTTATTATCGCGATGCAACCTAACCAGATTACAGAGTTAGAGAAATTGGGATATTCAAATGTCCAGTTTACTTTATTGCCAATTTGGGCAATCTCGAATGTTTATCTCCATGATCCTTATAACTCTACAATCAAATTTTTTAATCGTTGTGAGCGGATTGTTCTTGCGGCGGTTGATGGGCTAATGGATAAGCTTAAAGCTAACTGATACGAAAATTGAGAAACTGCAATGGAAGACGGTAATACAAATCACCGAGAGAATAAAGAGGCCGGTCAATACTTATCACCTAAACAAAACTCGAAGTATATTTTAAATGTAGAAGATTTTTATGTTTTTAAAATAGGAAATATGTGGAGTTTTTTTAGGGGCCAGCATTTTTCTTTTTGGATGATTTGTTTATATCTTTTTTTTGAATATTTTAGACCTCAATTAATTTATCCAGTGATCGATATTCTTCCTTGGGCACAGTTATTTTTGATTGGTGCCTTAGTAGGAGTTTTTCATGATAAATCAATTCACTGGGTAGGTAATCCGATAAACAAGTGGTTAATTGTATTTGCTATCTTAATATATGCATCTAGTTTAAATGCATATTTTCCTGAGATTTCACAAAAGCACTATATTGATTTTTATAGTTGGTTTATTGTTTATTTTTTGATCATTAATATTGTTAATACTAAACAGCGGTATTATTTGTTTTTTCTGATTTTTATTGTTTGTGTTGCTAAAATTGCGATTGGGACTTCTTTAGTGTTCGCGATGAGAGGATTTAGTTTTGCGAAGTGGGGACTCATGGGACCACCAGGATATTTTCAAAATTCAGGGGAGTTAGCAATTCTTATGCTAACATTATTTCCGGCCACCTATTATTTATATATTTTTATGAGGAATAAGGTTAGTTTGGTTGAAAAGTATATATTGTTATTATTTTGGATGACTCCTTTATTAACGATCATAGGTTCGAGTAGTCGAGGAGCACAGGTCGCATTAATTGTACAATTATTTCTAATTTTCAGAAAGAGGTTGTTCAAATTAAAGACGTTGGTTCTCATCGGGTTAATTACATACTCGATTTATTCCATTTTGCCTGAAGAGCAAATTAAACGGTTTGAGTCAGCGGGAAGTGATAAGACTTCTGAGCAGCGATTATTGTATCTAAAACATGGATGGGGAATGATGAAAGATCATCCGGCACTTGGTGTTGGTTATTTTAATTTTGCACCATATTATGCGCGTCATCATTCAGAGGATATGCTCTATGATACCCCACAATTACCGCATAACATACTTATTCAGGTGGGAACTGATACGGGGTTTTTAGGCTTATTTAGTTTTTTTATGTTGCTTTTATTACCATTTAACTTAACTAGAAAGCTTATCGCAATGAAGGAAAATGAACCTCTTCTGTACCTGATAAGAATGGCGACTTTGTATGGGGTAGTTGGTTTTTTTGTGGCAGGGCAGTTTGTTACTGTAACTTACTACCCATTTTTTTGGATAGCTTTATCTTTTGTAACTGCTGGGCAAAGTATTTATTTGAATATTTTCTCAAATAGTGGTAGTCGCTTGAATATCGAATCTGTTTGAAAACAGAAACTTGTCAAAATTTGATATTGTGTATAGGTATAGCTTGTTTCTGAGCGAAAAAACTTTAGGGTACCTCTAAAAACAACCTGTTTATGATATAATTAACCCCGAGTTAATCAAAGAGAAATTGACGATGTTGCAATTTGAATTTTTCGATTTAAATGATCGATTTAAAAAATTAGATGA
The DNA here is from genome assembly GCA_964601915.1 of uncultured Kangiella sp. GTDB lineage: Bacteria > Pseudomonadota > Gammaproteobacteria > Enterobacterales > Kangiellaceae. The sequence goes on from CAZRPK010000002.1 coordinate 3,606, forward strand.
AAGAAATCCTCTAGTTAGTTTTAATCGATTAATCGATTGGGATAATTTCAGATCAACTTTAAACATCGTTCGAAATAAAGTCCTCAAAAGCAACGAAGGTCGGAAATTCTTTGATGTCGTTCTGATGTTTAAAATGCTGATACTGCAACATTTATACAATGTATCTGATAATCAAATAGAATATCAAATTCGAGGTCGTTATTTTTTTTGTCGATTTTTAGATTTAACGCCCTCTGCTCGGGCCCCCGATGCTAAAATGATTTGGTTATTTAGAGAGCCGTTAACTCACCTCAAACTAATAAGAATATTTTTTTATGATTTTGGCTATCGACTGAACGAGCAATACTATCAAGTCAGAAAAGGACAGAACGTTGACGCCCGTTTTGCTGATGCCCTCAAACAGCTTAATAATAAGGAAGAAAATAAACAGATCAGCAGCCCCCCCTGAACGACTTGAAGAAAAAATATTGGCTCACAAAAAAAATGCAATGCTCGCTGGACGAAAAAAATGAAATCCATTTTGGCTATAAAAATCATACAGCCGTGGGTCACGCACACAAACTTATTCGAGAATTTGAAGTTACCTCGGCGGAAGTGTATGAGGTCTTTTTGGATGGGTTATCTTGATCAGATTCACAAAAAAGGTAAGTGGGAAAAATTATTTTCAAAACGCGATCAAAAAATCAATGCAAAGAAATCTCGGGTGAGAGCGCGAGTTGAGTATATCTTTGGTTCCATCACCGATGAACAGGGTGGGGGCCATTTTAAAATCATTGGATTTGCGCGCAATGAATTAAAGATCGGTATGATGAATGTGGTTTATAATATGAGATATCTTGTGACGTTACACAGGATAAATCCATGTAGTAATTGAAGAAAAGGAAAAATAGCTTTAAAGAACTGCCGAAAAGCTCCTTTTTTTAACTAAAATAGATTAAAAAATTAATGGGCAATGGTTTTTAAAATCAATCTCAAAATTATTTTTTTGAAAAAGTTCTAAATTCCAATTTTTAGAGATACCTTTTTTAATTGATGAGTTGTATGCAATGAGTAGAATCAAAATTTTACACATAATTTCAGGTGATCTTTGGGCTGGCGCTGAAGTTCAGGTATTTACGCTGATTAAACAGCTTAGACAATGTTCCGATGTAAAAACTATCATCCTAAATGATGGTGAACTAGCAACTCGGATACGGAAAATAGGTGTTTCTGTTATTATTTTAGATGAGTCTCAATTTTCTACCTTGCAAATATTTCTTAAGATTCGTAAGATTTTGATGTGTTTTAATCCGGATATTGTGCATACTCACCGCCAAAAAGAAAATATTCTTGGTGCTTTAGCAAATGTAACCACTATTAGGGCGCGGTCTGTTCGAACGGTTCATGGGAAAAATGAGTTTAGTTTTAATTTTAGGGCAAAAATGCAAGGAATCGTTGAACGACTGGTAACAACTTGTTTTTGTAATGTAATAATAGCGGTGTCAGAAGATTTAAGAAAAAAATTACATTCGGAGTTCCCTACAAAAATAGTGAAAGTTATTTACAACGGAGTAGATGTAGAAGAATTAAAAAAAAATACTGGTATTGCTCAGTTTAAAAAGGATAAACCAGATAAAAAGCATATAGGGATGATTGGTCGTTTGGTTGCTGTTAAGCGGGTAGATATTTTCTTAAAAATATCAGAAATCATTAAGAGAGAGATAGAGGGTGAGTATTTTTTTCATATTGTCGGTGACGGTCCTTTAAGGTCTGAACTCGAGATTTTAGCGAGCAAGTTAGGTGTGACGGATGTAGTTCAATTTCATGGCCATAGATCTGACATTCCAAGTATAATAAACTCACTAGATGTTGTAGTGATGTGTTCAGATTATGAGGGATTGCCTATGACTGCGTTAGAAACTATTGCACTAGACTCAATACTGCTAGCGCATAAAATTGGTGGTCTCGCAGAATTGGCATGCTATAATAATGTCTTTTTAACTGATATTAATAGAGAAAGAAATTATACTAAAAAACTAGTTGAAATCAGTGGCTCAAGAATCAAAACAGTTAATTTCAGCCATACGGCTAATAAAAACATGAGTGAAATATTTTCTATATATTCCGCTATGTTAGATTAGGGCTTGTGATTTTTATATTCGTCATGTTCTAAAAAACTCATTTTTTTGATATGTATTTAACTGATTTTTTAGAAAAACACTAATTTTCTAAGGGTTACATATTATTTTGATGTTCCAGATGCATATCTTATTTATTTGAAGGTGAATGATGGTATTTTATACAAGAAAAATAGTGTTCGAAGGTCAAATATGAAAAAAAAATTTATACTTATAATGTTTCATTGCGAACAATATACGGAGTACGCCATTGAATCATTAGAAAGCTCTTTTACGGATGCAGCTCTTCTCGCGGGCTTTGAAAGTGATTATATTTTATATTCTTATTCGAAAGTATTGGAGACTAGTCCTAAAGTTTTTGAGATTGGATACTATACACGTCAAGACGCGGAGAAACTTCGGGAAGTTTATCGAAAATACCCAATTGGAACTATTTTAGCATTTGATTTACCCTATCCTACAGCTGTCTGCAAATCGGCAAGTTGTTTGGGTGTTGACAATATTATATCCTACTGGGGAGCTAGTATGAGTACCACTAACCATGGATTGAAATTACTAGTGAAGAGAGCTGAATGGTGGTTTAGAGGGGGCTCTGCACCCACGAAGTTTATATTTGAGTCCCAAGCCATGAAACGTAGTGCAACTCATGGTCGAGGTATATCTTCCAAAAATACTACCGTCATACCGCTGGGTGTTGACGTTGAAAAATATTATCCAGCAAAGGATAGCCACTATGCACATAATGAATTTAAAATCCCATTTGAAAGAAAAATAATTTTTTACTCAGGGCATATGGAAGAACGAAAAGGAGTACGGATTTTAATAGAGGCAATAAAAATACTTGGAGAACTAGGTAAAATAGAACCGTTTCATTTATTAATTTGTGGAAATAAAGAGAGGCAAAGCAAACGATATGAGGAATTACTTACGGGTTCAATAGCAAAAAAATACGTAACGTTTGCTGGCTATAGAAAGGATATTCCGGAAATTATGCAATCTGCTTTTTTAGGAGCGATAGCCTCTACTGGATGGGATTCATTTACAATGTCAAGTATTGAAATGCTGGCTTCTGGTTTGCCACTAATAGTTTCGGACCTAGATGGCCTTAGGGAGACTATTGAACCTGAATTATGTGGTGAATTGATAGAGCCTGGAGATTCAATGGGGTTGGCTACACGAATACTCGAATATTTTGAAAAGCCAAATAAACATAAATCCCATTCTAAATTTGCGAGACAAAGAGCTGTTGACCTGTTCTCTAAATCTCTTCAAATTCGGCGGATTAGCGAACTCATTGCTAGTACGCGTTAAGGCCGCTGTAGGCATCACTATTTTAAATAATGCATCAAAGGATTATAATCATGCTTTATCGAGCACTGCTCAGATTGATGGGTCGAGAGAACAAAAGAAGAGTAGTATTGCTTCAATTTCTTTTTTTAGTTACTGCTCTTTTTCAAGTTGCGGGTATCGCTCTTATAGCTCCCTTTATTACTATGATAAGTAACCCTGCTTTAATTGAAATAAATCCAATTCTTCTCTTTCTCTACAGTGTATATGATTTCAAAACATACACAAACTTTATGATTTGTTATGCGGCCGGAGTTGTTATTGTTCTATTACTTGGAAATTTAATTTCATCGTATAGCCTTTGGAAATTATTTTTGGTTTCTATGAGCCTTGGAGCACATGTTCAACGGACGATTTATGGATGCTATTTAGAAAATGACTATACATTTTTCGCCATGAAGAATAGTAGCAAGCTCATTTCTCAAATAACTCAAGAGGTACCCCGGATGGTTTATATGGTGGTGCAACCGATGCTTAACCTAGTTTCTCAAATGTTTATTGCCGTCCTAATAATAGGGGGCTTGTTAATTGTCGATATTAAAATCGCGTTTATCGCTACTTCAATAGTTGTTATAGTTTATTTCTTCATATTCAAAATAATTCGTGTAAAAGTTATTGAAAATGGGCGTTTAATTACTTTACTTAATCGAAAAAAATTAAAATTATTAGATGAAAGTATTGGAGGAATCAAAGAGGTTAAATTAAAAGGGAATGAAGATTACTATAGGGAACGGTTGAATGATGTTACCGTTAGAGGCTTATCTGCTTCTGCTTATATCGCTTTGGCCGGTGATCTTCCAAAGTTTGTTGTTGAAACGGTAGTTTTTTCTTCTATTCTAGGGTTGTCAATCTATATACTCTTGACTACTGGGACAGCAAGTGAGGCGGTTAGCATTATTAGTTTATATGCGATGGCTGGTTATAAACTTCTTCCTGCTGCTCAGTTGATTTATAAGGCGTATTCACAAATTAGGGCTAACGAGTCTGTGGTTTTTAGTATAGATAGAGAAATAGGCAATAGTCAGGATTATAACAGCGCCTTGAAATCATTAGGTAGTGAGCCCTCCCCGGAAGGCAAGGTTATTTTTGATAATGTTGGTTTTCGTTATCCTAGTGCAAATAAGTTTGCTTTGAAGGATTGTAACCTTAGCATAGAAAATTGCCAAGTAACTGCTTTCGTTGGAAGTTCGGGGGCGGGTAAGAGTACCGCAGTTGATTTGTTGCTTGGATTGATGCTACCAACTGAAGGTTGTATATCCATTGGAGGAGTGTTGCTAGATAGATCTAATATCCAGGCTTGGCGAAATAGAATTGGTTATGTTGCTCAAGATGTTTTTATTTTAGACGCATCGTTTCAAGAAAATATTGCCTTTGGAGTACCTGAATCAATGATTGATAGAGCAAAGCTCGAAAAGGCTGCAAAAATGGCAAACATCCTAGATTTTATTTTACAATGTGAGGATGGTTTTAATTTTACACTTGGAGAACGAGGTGCGAAGTTAAGCGGTGGGCAAAAACAGAGAATAGGTATTGCTCGCGCGCTTTATGATGACCCTGCAATACTAATATTTGACGAGGCTACAAGCGCGCTAGACAACGTTACTGAACAATTGATAATGGCTGATATTAAAGGGCTTGCTCAAACTAGAACGGTAGTTATGATCGCTCACCGTTTATCGACAGTAGAAAAAGCAAACAATATTTTTGTTTTTAAGGCGGGGAAGACGGAGTCTCAGGGGACTTTCAATGAATTGGCTAGAGATTCCGCTGAATTTAAGTTGCTTCTTTCTGCAGGTAAAAATCAAGAAGTGAGTCAAGAATGATACAGCAGACAAGTAAACAACAATTATTGATCCGTTTATGTTTAATATGAACCCCAAAAGCATTCTTAAAAGAGCCTTATTGAATCTGGGAATTGAAGTGAAACAAATTGAAAAGGCACCCCCTATTCCTCGTTTTTTTGAGTGTTCGAAACAGGCTCTACTTTATAGCCAAGGAGGCAAATCTGCGACCTTTGCTTGTCCAGTTAATTTAACTATGCACAATACTGGAATTGGGTTTTGTGCCTCAGGTTGGAATCCCTTTATCGAGACACTTAAAGAGTTTGAAAACAATCCAAAACTAGAATATAAGAACTCAGTATTACATGATTTTTATACTGGATGGACGCCGAAGTCAGCAAGAGAAGCCATAATTGATTTTTCAGACTCCCCTGATATATTTGCTAGTTATCATCCATTATTTCTATTCTTATCGCCTTGGACATCTCTAACATATTCGGAGGTCGAAGCTGACGTCTTGTGGTGGAATAACAAAGACAATAGAGAACATGGATGTAGTCATTTTAACTTTCCAGACGATGGCTGGACGTTTACTGGCCCGGTACGTTTAGAAAAAGGAATGTTAGAGTTCAATAGAACAGTTTGTTTATATAAAAAAATAAGAACAGAAGGATATGATAGGAGCAAAGGGGGGATAGGAGTTACCATTCTCAAGAGAGGAAATGATTATCGATATTTGGTGGGAGGGGGAGGGTATCATAGAGCCATTGTAATGGCTGCTCTTGGATTTGAAACTTTTCCAGCGAGATTTCATAGAAATTCAATTGTAGATATTAATGATGTAGGCGATTGGCCGCATATCCGCAGTGGCCTTTGGACTGAGAAACAAGCTTTAAATTATGTAGACCATTTATTTGATGTTGACAGTTTAAGTTGGGCGAATAGAATGAATTTAGTTCACTATAATAAATGAAGTTTTGATTACACAATGGATTCCTCAAAAATATTTTTTTTATGTGCTAGATATAACTTAATGTTTATAACCAAGGTAAAAAGAGTAGATGAATATTTTATGGGTTAGCCATTTTTCACCCTATCCACCAAAAGGAGGGGCTTATCAACGTTCATATAATATGATCAGGGGATTAGCAAAAACTTGTTCGGTAGATTTAGTAACGCTTATTAGCAGGCCTGTAGTGATGGGGTTTTATAGTTCTTATAGCGAAGGGTATGCAGACATTACAAGCTCTCTGAGGGGGATTGTGGATTCAGCAGAATTTGTTGAAATTGGAAAAAACAGTCGACTGAATAGTAAATTAATAAATGCAGCTAAATCGCTTTTTTCCCTGAGAACTTATGATGAAATACTCTATTCTTCCCTACGGTTTGCTAAGAGCATAAATGCAAAAGTTAGTGAGAAAAAATACGATGCAATATATGTTGATACGATTAGTTTAATGCCGTTAGTCGCTAAAGTTCAGGTGCCAATAATTCTTAATCATCATAACATTGAATCCGATATGCTTAGGCTAAGAGTAAAGAGCTCGTTAAAACTGATCGCTCCTTACCTGTATTGGGAAGCATTAAAGATGAAGCTTCTTGAAAAAAAATATATAAGTAAGGTGTCAATAAATCTAACCTGTTCCAAAATCGATAGTGAAAAATTATCTAAGGTGAGCGATTCTGCCGTTATAGCTGAGATACCTAATGGTGTCGATACAAGTTATTTTAAAAGAATAGAAAAATATGATAGCAAAATTGTCGAAGGACTTATTTTTGTTGGTGGTCTAGGTTGGTACCCTAATGCCGATGCTATGAAGTGGTTTTCAAGTGAGATATATCCGGTAATCGAGACTGTTGTTTCTGAGGTCAATGTTAATATAGTTGGTCGAGGGCAGGTAGCAGAGTTAAATAAATTAGCTAAAAAAAAACCGAATGTTAAGCTTCATGGTTTTGTTGATGATGTTAGAGCTTACATTGAAAAGAGTGCAATATATATCTGTCCAATAAGAGATGGTGGGGGAACAAAATTAAAAATTCTCGATGCGCTAGCCATGGGGGCTCCTCTTGTCGCTCACTCTAAGTCTTGTGAGGGGATTGATGTTGTGGATGGTAAACATGTTTTAATGGCAGATACGCCGAGCGACTTCGCGAATAAAGTAAAGAAATTAATAGATAATCCGATTTTAAGACAACATTTATCAGAGAATGGAATAAAGCTTATTGAAGAGAAGTATTCATATCACAAAATAGATAAGTTGTTCTACCAATCAATAAAAAAAGCTATTGGCGAGAAAAATTATTGAGTTTTAACCGCATAGCGTAAATCTCGGGCGGCTTGCCCCCGAGCTGGATAGTGTAAACGGGGTCTTTTTCCAGTTTACGGTATTCAGTTCATGGACCTTCAGAGAAATACGCATCATGTTTACAGGCTGATGTTTCATTTTGTTTGGATCCCAAAGTATAGGCAGAAGGTATTTGTAGAGCCTCAAAGGGAAGCTATGAAGGCTATTATCAAGAAAATTGGATATGACTATGAAATCGATATTGTGGAATTGGAAATACCAGAAGACCATATTCACATGATTGTTCGAGGCGTGCCCAAGCAGTCTCCAAGTAGGATAATGCAAATAATAAAAAGCATTTCAGCAAGAGAGTTTTTTATCAAAGAAGCCGATTTATTTACTCTGGTTGTAATTCGATCGATGTGGATTAATGTGAGGTCAATAAGTGAAATATATCGTTTGCGGTCATAACCTTCATTCGAGAATAAATTTGAAGTGCGAAAGAAGAGCGAGAGTCACTATTTGTGATTGGCTAATCCTTGAGTATGACCCTTTTTACTGTTTCTATATCCGAGTTGGTGAAACTCATTACATATCAGTTGGAGACGATACTAGAGCTAACAATCAAATAGGCTCTGATTTTAATGGAAAAGGTACTTTATTAATTATTGACGAATCGGGAAGGAATCTTCGTATTTACTCAGACTTGTACGGAGCCTATCCGGTATTTTATTGTGAAAAATCATTTGGACACTTGCTGGTTAGCGACAACCTGTTGGCATTTCAAGGGCTTCGAGCACAAACCGATTATGCGTCAGTTCATCAATACATAAAGAGAGGTTATTGTACGGGGCCTTACACTTTACTTAGTGGTATTAGGAGGCTGGAAGCAAATAGTAAGCTCGAAATAAGCGGGTCTAAAATAGCGGTTACTCATTTAAAGAGTTTTTGGACTACAGGAGACGTAGCAGAGAGTGATATAGTTGAACAAATATCTTCTTGCTTAATCTCAGGAGCAAAAAGCATTCCTAAAACTCAACTTATGTTTTCTGCAGGATGGGATTCAAGAACTATTCTTGCAGTGTTTCTTGCGGCTGAATCTGATTTTTATTGTTACAGTCATGGGAATATTAATAGCCGGGAAATTTCAATTGCTGAAAGAATATGTTTGGACGCTGGAGTTCATTTTGTTAAAAATGATTTTAGCGTTGAAATTTTATCAAAAATTTCGCTAGAAAAATTAATGTGCACAAAGGGATCTGCAATGTTTCCACATTGGTGGAATTCAGGTGAATATTCGAAATTAAATTCAGCTGCAATAACAGCAGGAACATTCGGTGAAGTATTGGGAGGTCATTATGGTCTGATAAACTCTTTGAGCGGATACAAGAAGTACCTTAAGTTACTTTCCATTTTGGCGTTAAATAGGGCGGGAGGCAAAATTTTAACGGGCAAATCTTCGGTAGAGTTTGTGTATGATTTACTTTCTGATTCATCGGTTTTTTCGTCTTGGGTTTTTTCATCTAATGGTAATAGGGCGTTAGAATTCCCCGATATTTTTGAAGAATCTAACTTGAGACTAAAAGATACATTAGAGCGTTATCAAAATGAAGGTGCTAATTCGGACTTAATATATGAAAGATACATGACGGAGCATAGAGGGGCTGCATATATTAATCTTCAATTAATGAATACTAACGCTAATCAGTATAATATTTTTCTAAATCCCACTTTAATTAAACTACTGCCCAAAGTACCCTTTAAAAATAGAATTCATAATCAACTTAATCAAAAGATAGTTCAGCAGCTGAATCCTAAATTGCTCGATTATCCGATGGCTGCGACGTTGGTTAAGGCTAAACGGTCACTATTATCCCAAGAGCTGTCACGAGCATTAAGAAAGTTACTACAAAAAAGTGAAACTCTTTCTAGGTTAAATCAAAACTATAGCAAATATCGATATACTGACGGCTTAGGCTGGAATGATTTTAGAGTTCTTAAGGAGCCTGAAATATCCGATTTTTATGTTCAAGGTTTTAAAACATCACTTTTTTCGTCTGATAGAATGAAGTCAGCACTTCTCAATGCTAATGATCATTCTCTCTATTCATGGTTAGATATGGTTTGTAAATCATATACAGTCGATAGAATTTTACAACATTAGGTTTTTCTATGTTACACCGTATATTATTTCGAATTGGAACGAATAAACGAAACCCTTCATTTTTCAAAATTTTGAGAAAACTAAAGGAAACTGAGTTTGTTAGTAGGCAGGTGCTGGACGAAGTAAAGCATAAGAATGCGAGGTCTTATTTTGCGTTCATAAGTAATAATTCCTCATATTGGTCGGAGTTTCTTAGCAAGCATGATTTTAATATTGGCTCTCCAGATCTCATTTCAGAAATAAAGAAACTTCCAATCAGTACTAAAAACGATTTAATCACTTTCAACCAAGAAATGAGAATAACGGGCCCTTTTAGGAAAATATTTGTTGCTGAAACATCTGGGACATCGGGTCAATCATTAGAGTTTCCAAGAAACGAATATTGGGATTCCTATAATCGAGCATCTCAGATGCATTTTTATGGCTGGTATGGCGTTAAACCTTGGTTTAAAAGTATATATTTATGGGGGTATGATTTAGAGTTTCGCCAGACGGTAAAAATAAAGTTGTTTGATTGGCTATTAAATCGAGTACGCTTATTTTCATACACAGACGAAGAGTTCGAACAATTGGGTAGAAAACTTGATAGATTTAAATTTATTGAAGGCTATTCTTCAATGATATACGGAATAGCAAAAAAGGCTGGCGCGGATGGTAGAGCGCTTAATAACTTCATGATGATAAAAGGTACTTCAGAGGTTATACACGAATCTTATCAAGAAACAGTTAAAAAAGTTTTTGGTCGAAAAATGATCTCTGAGTATGGAGCTGCGGAAACGGGTATTATTTCATTTGAGTGTCCCGAAGGAAATATGCATTTGCTCGAAGAAAATTTGGTAGTGGAAATTGATGGGGATGGAGCTCTACTAGTTACAAATATCAACTCACAATCCTTTCCTATAATACGGTACCGTCTAGGTGATCATGTTGAACTATCCGAAGATCTATGCGCTTGTGGAAGAAACCATCGTTTAATAAAGGAAATACAAGGACGAATTGGTCAGAATATTTTCGGCTTCAAAGACAAATATCCGTCTCTTATCATTTATTATATTTTTAAAAATATAGCGCAAAAGCATGGAATATTACTAATCTACCAAGCGAATCAGTCAAAAAAAGGAGAGCTGACATTGGAAATTGAAAAGCAAACTGAGGATATTAATCGTTCTTCACTTAAGAATATATCTTCAGAGGTAGAAAACTATTTTAAGGATGATTTATTAGTCAGAGTTGAATATGTAGACAATTTAAAGAAAGGGCAGGGTAAAGCGAAATACTTTACAAGTACGGTACAAGTATAGAGTTACACTATGATACTTCTATACTGATTCAACCTTAGCTTACCTAAATAATTTTTTATAAGAACTTCAAATTATCGTTATAAATAATTAATACTGTACACTCACTACATTAAATTGGGAAGGGGGATTCGGTGTTTTTCCTGGTGTAAAGCCAATGTTTTCTGCTGTGGTACCAACGCTAAAATCATCAACTAGCAGTACGGTTTCTTCATTGAATCCTGCATTTGCCCAGCCTAAAATATATCCCTTTTCAATCCCATTTATCTCGGCATTTTGTCCCCAGTTTTCTATAGATGTTTGAGAGTGAAGTAGAGCTCCATTTTTCCAAACTTGAATTATCCCATTTGCTTGATTCTGATCGGCTGTTTTTACTTGGATCACAACTTCCTGCCACTTGCCAAGATCTTTAGTTATATCAATTGCCACTGGATTTGTTACACCGCGACTGTCGGTAAAAAAGTGTTCAGAATAGTTATTGCCTTCATCTCTCCATTTTGTAGCCATAATTGTTGAACCATTAGAAATAGGCCACCAACTTGTTGCTGCTTGATTGTTCTGGTTTGAGTAACTGCCACTCCATAGCATGATATAGCCCTTTGCGTTGCTTGAGCTACTAGCCTGTCGGTGATAATAATTATTTGGAATAAAAAGGCGATATTTTATCCATATTTCACTATATATGTTACCCAAATCGAATCGTTGCTCAGAAAAAGCATCCTCGGATAAATCAGAACTCCCGTCAAATTTAAACGATAAAACTTTATTGTCACTTACATCAGGGTCTTGTATGATTGATGCAGACACGCCAGATCCCCAAGAAAAACCTGTGGAATATCTCACGTTGTTCTCAAAGTTGGTGAAATCTTCTTCATGTAACAGTTCTGCTAATGTAATAGTTGGAAACATACTTAGTATCAGTAATAATATCTTCATTTTTCAACACTCTAGTTTAACCGATTATTGGCCTAACTATATCATATTAAACAAAGCAAACGTGTGCATGAGGCCTCAAAAGAGTAATTTTTTATCTATCATTAGTTAAATATGGAGTTATTTGCGTTTGTAGAATACGGTTTTTACGCAATACTAGACTTTTTTATTAACTTGAAATCGTAAATACATTATCGCTTGGAAGGCTCCCATAAAGTAACCCTCTTTCCAGAAATATACATTAATGATGAATGGAATATTGCTAGATTCACTTGAATAAAAAAGTAGCAGATCTTAATTAACGGAGTTTGCCTAGCGCTAGTTGAAAGGTAACCAGTAATTGCCATCCCATAAAAAAGCACTTGAATAGTAAAACTAAATTTATAAAAGTAGGATAGTTTAAATAATAAAAAATTAGTGACTAAAGTGAGTAAAAGGAACCAAGGTACTAGCCAACGCATTAGTTTGTGAGAAATAACTTGAAAGGCGAAAAAACCATGTTTGAAAGGGTTCATAATAAAAGCTTGGCTGGAAAGCGCAGCCATGCCCCGAATTACTGTTCTTACTTTTCGTTGATATTCTTTGGTTTCATCCTTTAGGTTTGGATAAAAACCCAGTAATTTAGAATCTGTTACAGCTATTAACTCGTTATGAATACAATTTAATGCAGTATTAAAATCACTTGGCACATTGATGTTCCAGTTGTTACAAACTTCACGCCTTGCGGTAAAAAATGAACCGCTTAAGCCAACCAAGCTATTTACACGACTTTCTAATTGTCGCAACCACATTTCATATTTAACATATGCTCCTTCACCTGCGACTTCGCCACTTTCTGTCAAAAATCGGTCTTCGCTTGAAATTGCACCGATCATAGGATCTTCAAAGCGCTTAGCTATTTTTAATAGAGCGGTATTTTCTATTTGTGTAGAAACGTCTGAAAATACAAGTATGTCACCAATAGATATTTCAATGGCGCTTTTTTGAGCGTTTTCTTTTCCTTTTCTTTCCAATACGGGATGCAGGGTTACACCTCTATTTTTGTAGCCATCAACAATTTCATTCGTTTTGTCCGAAGAGCCATCGGAGGCAACAATAATTTCAATCTTATCGGATGGGTATTTGACTAGTAGTGTATTCTCTATCTTCTTGGCAATCTGATTCTCCTCATTATAAGCCGTGATAATAAAGGATATTGAGGGAAGAGGATGAGTTTTATGACTAACGATATAGATGCATTTTTTTCTTGTTTTTGTAATTAGAACTAAAATTAATGGGTAAATGAAATAGCTATAACTAACGCCGAATAATCCAATGAAAAAGAGCACTTCTGTCACAACTCATTCCTTAAGGTTATTAAAAATCATTTTTTACCTAGAATTTAGGTTTTTCTTGTTGTCGTTCAACTTTATGATACTTATGAATAAATCGATCGGTTTTATGAAATACTTTTTGCTTCCATATATCGAGAGAATGATCATCGCCAGGAGTTCTGAGTACATTTAATTGTGTGTTAAATGCAAATCCATTGGCTTCTAGCTGAGATTTTGCCCATTGCTCTTCAATTCGATGTAAAGGTCCCCATTCTTCTCTAGTGCTACCTGGCCTAGCGGCATGATCGATAATAATCAAAGTGCCACCAACTCTTAATGCTTCATAGGCCTGTTTGAAGAATGCTTCCGGATTGGCTGAAATCACGGGATCGTCGCGTTTGACAAAAAAGTCATGAAAGCTCAAACCCAAAAATAACACGTCGATGTTTCTTGGTAATCTCATGTCTGCATAATCACTGTCTAATCGAATAACGTTGGGGAGTCGATTATCTTCTAATCGCTCTTCAAGTTCATCTTTGGAAAAACGAAGAAATAAAGAGTTGTTTTGAAGAAATACTTTGCCATCTTTACCGACGATATGACTAAATAATTCGGAATAGTATCCGCCACCACCTAGCAGGTCGACGATCCTCATTCCCGGTGCGGCTTCAGAAAAATTAAGGATCTCTAATGGTTTTCGATATCGATCTTTTGCTAAATCATCAGAAAAACGGGAAGGCAAATGCATTGATTGCTCGTTTAAGGGCAAGCTATCTATGTCTTTGGAGCACCCTGTTATAAACAACAAAAAGAGAAGAGCCAATAGTTTGATATTTTGGGTTATTTTATGTGCCATACTGAAAATCCCATCCCTTTCAATTCAATTGATGACTGAACAAATGATACCAACGCGAAAATTATACACGGACTGCAAACTACTGTCGATACTTTGGACACTCCAAATAATGAAAATCAAAAAGCATTGATTTGATTATATTATTTAATCTTTCGAGGGGCTATTTTAATTGGTTAATTAATTTGGCCGCCATACGTTTGCCAGATTGTTTGATTCTTCTTAACCTCAGATTAACGGGTATGGAAACGGATGCTGTTTCTCTGTCTGTATAACCTAGGGATGTTAATAAATCACCTGCAGTCCAATAGAGTTCCTGAAGCTGAGCCTTGCTAAAAGATGTTTTCCAATCACCCGCGATACCTTTGCGAAAAAAATTTTCGGGTTCTGGCCGGGACTTGGTGCCAGATGCGTTGGTTTGTCCAGGGTTGATAAAGGTGTCTCTTTTGTAATCATTTTGTTTTAATTTTTTGAAACGGTGTGCTTGATAAAGCTCATCAACTTCTGCCTTTGAAATGCTGATATCCAGAAACTCGAATACATTTTTCATTTGGGCTATACCATCGTTTAGTAGGTTTTCATATCGAATTTCTAGGTATTGGTCGGTTAATGTTTTCGCTTTTTGTGCTGCTTGTAACAAGGTTTTCCATTCATTGGACGCATCTTCGACTGACTGGTGATGCCAAGCTTTACCCCAGCCTTTCTTTGCAGCCAATATAGAGGCTACAACATCTCTACCGTCTCGAATAAGGTGAATAAACTTAGCTTTGGGAAAGCATCGGTAGATTGTTTCTATATGTTCACTGTTATTTGGAGATTTTTCTAAAAAATAGGTTGCTTGTGGCTTTTCTTGAAACACTCTGTCAAAAACATCACTTGCAAACTGCTTTAACAAAAAATAAAACTGTTCTTCGTTGAGGTAGGCTGAGATACCATGAAATCTAAGATTATTTGAAGTGGGGTATTGAAGCTCTCGGTTCCATTGTTTTACCATGGAGCTAAAATAGTTATTGAAAAGCTGGCTTTCCTGGCCGGTAGCAATTAAGGGATGGCTTCCTAGCATGAGCTGAAGCCAGGTTGTACCACTTCGTCCTGCACCAATAATAAAAACGATATTGTCCATAATTTTAACACTACTAGATTGATAGCGAATAAGCATTATAGTATTAATAACGACATTATTGAAGTAGTATACCTATTAGACTTTAATATATAGCCTTGTGACCTATTCAAAGGACAAAACGAAAGAACATCATCTGAATTATGGAAGAAACTAAAACATTGGCGAAAGCCGTCGAAAGAAAAACCGCTTATTTTCACTCCGGTGAACAGTCTCTGTTTTACTGGATGCATCAACCCAACAAGCAAATATCACTTAGAGCAATCGTTCTACTGTGCCCCCCCTTGGGGCATGAATATATGGCCTCACATCGGACCTTTAGGCATCTCGCTGACAACCTTGCTTGTCGTGGTTTACTTGCAGTCAGGTTTGACTATGCCAATACGGGTAACTCGTCGGATGTTAATGGAGAGTCGTTAGGTATTTCCAATTTAGTGCAAAATGTTGTCGATCTTTGTCACAAGTTGAAATATTCAAATCCTAAAGCGGATATTTGTTGTATCGGATTTAGAATGGGGGCTTCTGTTGCTATGTTAGCAGCAGAAAAAACTGAAATTACCAATTTAGTTCTTTGGGAGCCTTGTATTAAAGGTCGTCGATACGCACGAGAGATCAAAGCCTTGTCCGGTATTTTACAAAATTCAAATTATACTCAAGATACTGTAGAGGCTACGGGTGTTACTTTGACGGAAAAATTCGAAAAGGAGCTGAATAACCTTGACTTAACTAATTGTGCGCCGAAAGATACCAAGAACCTCCTTTATTTACATCGAGGTGAGAAAAAACCTAACCTAAATTTTAATGATTCCTTGAAAGACAAAGTAGGGCGAGTAAAAACCGCTAGTTTTGAAGGATTTGATTCAATGGTAACTTATCCCACAGAAACGATTGTGCCGTTTTCAGCAATTAATGCACAGGTGTCTTTTTTGTTAGATTCCGTATCACAATCGAAATCAACCAACCAGTATATAAGTGTAGTAGAAAAATTTAAGAATAATAATGAGTTACGGACTGAAAGGTTTGTTGAAAGGGCGGTTCATTTTGGAATTGAGAATCAACTATTTGGGATTCTCAATCGTAGCAGTAAACACAATGAATATCACGATACTTTAGTGATATTTCTTAACTGTGGCTCGGAGCATCACGTGGGACCACATCGTATCTACACCGATTTTGCTAGGAGGCTCGCTAATGAAGGAATGAATAGTTTTAGGATTGATATAGAAGGGATAGGTGATAGTTTTACTAATGGTAATAATCGAGATAACTATGCCTACTCGCCTAGTGCTATTCAAGATGTAACTCATGCGTTACGATATGCTAATAAAGAAGGCTTTGACAAGTTTGTTTTTACGGGTATATGTGCTGGCGCGTACCATTCATTTAAAGCTGCTGCAGAATTGGTAGAATACGATATTAAAGGAGCAATATTGGTTAATCCTTTGGTTTTTGACTGGTGCGAAAGTGCTTCAAACTCTCAAAGCAAAAATATTTTACAGCAAGGGGAAATAATGCGTTACCAGGCATTATTATTTAGTCGACATGCTTGGAGTAAGCTACTCAAAGGTGGAGTTGATCTCCGAAATTTGGCAAATACATTATTTTCTTTTTTGTCTTTTAGAATTATGAAGTTGGTTAGTCATTTCACAAATCCCGACAATAATATAGTTAATCGAAACCTTGCTCAGTATTCAACTTTAAATAGACAATTGAACTTCATACTAGCCGAAAATGATCCGGGCTACCAAATTTTGCTGGCCGACGCAAAAAAGACTGCGACTAAGTATCTTAAACAGGGCCGGTTAAAAATTGAGTTTATTGAAGGGGTTGATCATGGGCTATCAAAGGGCTGGATGAGAGAGAGAGTATTTGAAATATTGCTACAAGCCATAAAAAAACAATTTCTGTAGTTATTGCTCTATACCCGATCCGCCTCAAGTTACATACCTATCGTGAGTTTGCTTTATTAGCCATAATACTATTAATTGCGGCACTGTATTTGGAAAATCTAACTCGTTCAAAAGGAATTTTCTTCATCAAATATTCAATTGGAACATTATCTGGCGCTTTTATTTCTACAGCTATTTCTGCGTCTACAATTTTATGCGGAGACTTATGGTGCCCGTCAATACAAACATACTCAATATTTTTGTCGATAGTCAATCTAACTCCAAATATTTGATAATATGCTCGTTGATACGTGATTCTAATTTTCGGTTTACAAATACCATAATTATGATCAAAAACGCCAAGTTCCAAAATTTTTTGTAAATTAAACTCTTGGGTAATCGTTTTATAGCGACCTTCTATTGATGAGGTCTTTATTTCAAGAGAGCTATTTTCTTGAGTGTGAGGTTCTTTGGAATAGCTTCTAACTCGAATTTTTTTTCTTGGTACCGATCCTTCTTCCGAATCATTAAACATGCCCCAATGATCGTTATCAAAATAGGTGGAGGAAACGGTTCGTGGTTGGTAAAGTTCGGTGCCGCCATTTTGATAAATCCAACCCAATAGGTTCATCAATTGGCTCTTGTAAATTTTCAATTTCTCTTCTTTGCGAAAGCTCATTGTCGAACCTCGATTAAAGATCCTTGCTGTTGAAAATTATTCCCCTTATCGCAAAGACTTCTTTGAATGGTAATCTTACTGCCCCAAAACTCTTGTTTCTTTTTTGTGGCAGTGAAACAGGTTGTCACATCTTGGAATTTGGCAAGCTTAACATCAATTTCAGAGGAATCTTTTGCCGCAATACCAATATTTGAACGTTGAATATTTACTTCGATTAATGTCGCTTTCGACTGTTCGCCAACTGATACACCTTTGTCGTCACAATCAAGCAGTACCGCTTTTTCTATTCGGTATTCGCCAGCCGAAACATCAATGCAATCATTACCAGCCTTGCTAACGAAAACTTCTTTAACGGATAAATTAGAAAAATCGATATCGAGCGCATCGCTGATCGCATTAGTGATATTGATTGTACTCAAATTTCCATTCACTCTGATGAGGTTGACCGAGTCTTCGCAAGCAGACATTTGACTCGAAATGCTAATATTCTCAAGGTGAATATCCAATAAAGTCAAGCATCCGGTGATCAGGTTTTCATTAAACCTCTGACTATTGGTGGTGGTGCCATGGCTTACACCTTCAAAAATTATATGCCAATTTTTCAACGTTCCTCCCATAATCACAGCCCGGCCAAGCGTATCAATCTGTGATAGACGAATGATCCGTTTTTGTGTATCGATCTCAGCTTCCATTGAATCGTAGGTGATTAAACGAGCTTGATTTTCTATGATTTGGACATTCTGTTTTATGGTTGTTGTTTGATGATTGAGATCGCCTTTTATATAGGAACGTTTATCAACACCAATATAAAGATAGTGCTGGCCTTGATGGTTTTTATAACGACCACTTAATATAGATGCATAATCGGCAATATTATGTCTTTCACTTTCACAGTGACTTAATGATAAATTACAAAGTATTATTTCTAAAACATTGTCGTTCGAAAAAGCAATCAGTTTGTCAGAATCATGATACTTCGAAAAATAGGACTTAGTATTAATTTTCAAACTGTTTAAATTTGACTTAAGCAGTTTAATAAGATTTCTATCGATCCTACTCAATACCTGATCAATTCCAGCTAAAGATATTTTCATTCCAGACAGTGACAATTGTGCAAGTAATTTATTTTTATCAATTGCCTGAATAGAGTCTTTTGCATGCTGCACCCCCCATTTATTGTTTGGCATAAAATCAGGGTCGAGTGCCGCTTGTTCGAGGTCCAAAATATTGGAATTGCCATCATAGTAGATAGGAAGTAGATATTTATATAGGGGGTCGTAGTAAAATTTCCGATTGTGAGGTCTTAGTCCATGGGTCGCCTGTAAAGCAACCATAATGGCAAAAAATTCATCATTTATATTTTTCGCAAAATCATTGTTGTTCGCTAGAATTTCGGGATCTAAAAGCCATCCTTTGGGTGGTTTTCCTATTTTTGCTTCACTATTATTAGCAAAGCTTCTTGACATAAAATCAAGATAGGCGTGATTGAGCAAACTGACGGCATGTTGAGAAATTTTTAAACTGACTAATCCTTTACTAGCCCACTTCCTATTCACCAAACGAGCTAAACCTAATCGATGGTCAAGTGAAAACTGATCAGTTTTTAGCCAAGTAAATCTTTCATCGCCCACCAATATTGGTCCTTCACGAAGTTGATAGGATTCCAGCATTTCTTTTTGAGCTTTTTCCTGAAACAGATAGGTATATTCAACACCATTAAAGATTGTTGGTACATAATAGGTTTTAGGCGAAATAAATCCAAGTTGTCTTAGCAAGGCCGTCGTAAATATTTCGTTGTCAGCATTTCGGGTATGCGGAAGAAACAGTTTAAATTTGACCACTGAATCAATATTGCCAGTATTTAATTTGACGTCTAAGCTGGCGATCAATGACGGGGCATCTTGGACGTGATCTTTCCAGTCGCCGTTAACTCTTATTTTTGCTTTAAAAGAACATTTTAGACCATTTGTAAAAGTGGCATTGATTGTAGCCTTAAATTTTTTTTTGTTTTTTGGTAGTATGTTGTGTTTTTTGCTGCTTAAAATTTCAAAATAATTTTTTGCCCATTTTCGAGATTTTTTTGTATCAATTTGAAGATGTTTTAAATGATGTTTTTCCAAATATTGATTCACATCATTGCTGTTGCAAAGCAGGTTTTCGCCGGCATAGGTTTGTTGTAACACCAAAAGGCAGCCCATTAGACAACAGGCTTTCATTAAAAATTTAAACATGGAACGATCCAACACTGTTAGGAATACCGTGTTTCTATATGGACAACACTATCATTTTCTTCAATTAAAGTTCTAAGCTCATCCAGTTCATTGTTGTTATTTCTGGAAGCGAGCCGGTAATGTCTGGTATTGGCTGATTTGTCGTGCACATATTGCAACAAAAGTTTACTGCCGCTGAGTTGAGGTATATCGTTACTACTGGTGACTTCTAAAATATTAAAAGAGTTACCTTCATCAAAAGATAGTGAATAAACATGAAATCCAAAGCGTTTGGCTAATTTTTCCATTATATAGGACATGAAAATAACAAGATTGATGATCACTGTGAGCATAATGCCGTACTCGATTTTTGCCGCCATACTAATACCAATGGTCACCAAAGCAAAAAATATAACCAGTTCAAAAGGATTTTTTACCGGGTTTCTAAAACGAACGATTGAAAGTGCACCAATCATACCAAGAGACAGTGCAATATTGCCCGTGATAACCTTGGTAATGGTAAAGGTTATCAAGGGGAGCAAAATATAGGACATTGTGTGATGGTAGGTTGAAACCCATTTTTGCTTGACTATTGTCAGCATGATTCTTATTGTGAGTCCGGAAAGGGCGGCTAGAACCAGTGAAATAATGATTCCGTTGGTTCCTTGAATTAATTCTGTCATTTTTTTTCCTTATTAATCGATTAATTTGTATAGCCAAGGTATGTTGCTTCTTGATATTTCGCCACTTTAGTGGTTAACTAAAAGGACTAAAGATCACAACATAACATAATAATTTAATTTTTTACTAAATAACACACAAACTTAAACTATCGGCCTATATTTTGCCTTAGTTGTTTCAATCCAACTAAAATATTCCTAAGCCATTTTTTGTATTTTGAAACGAATTGTTTCTTCGATATTAACAGCATTCAGGTAACCTTTTGGAGCTTTATTAGTGGAACTATCGACATCAATAACGATTTCTCGCGTTGTATCCGGAAACATATGAAAATAATTGTCTTCTAAATTAGCGTTTTTTATTTCGATATAGATCCCAAAAATAAAGTCCTGTGCCGAAAGAGAAAGAATACATTGATTCTCATTGACCCGAATTAATTCTGCCTGCAACGAACCGGTAGAAGCCTGCGTTGGCATATCGGCCTTTGGAAAATAGAAGGATTCACTTATCATTTGTTGTTTTGCATTATTTAATTGGACTAACACTGCGTAGTGGGATGGGGG
Organism: uncultured Kangiella sp.; assembly: GCA_964601915.1. Taxonomy (GTDB): domain Bacteria; phylum Pseudomonadota; class Gammaproteobacteria; order Enterobacterales; family Kangiellaceae. The sequence goes on from CAZRPK010000002.1 coordinate 24,839, forward strand.
GCCGAAACGATAGCTGTAGCTAAGATCATAAAAATGTTTCAACAATACTTCACTGTTTAACTGAAGTTTAGAGCGGGCATCGATATTAATTGGTTTAGACATATTTGCCATTTCAAGGTGGCGTTGATTGATTATCTTGACGGAAATGCTTCCGTTAAAATCCTTATCACCTTCATTTATCAGGTGAATGAGCAATCCATTTAAAGATTCATCAGTTAAATGGATGCTGATTGGTTGCCAACTTCGTTTAAGATAGTAGTAGCATGCTTTTGGGCTGCCTGTACTATCAATAATTCCCCAGCCAGCGCCAGGCCAAAGGTCTTTCATAAACCAGACCAAGCCACCATTACATCGACTCAGGCTACTTCGCCATTCTGAATAAACCTGAGTCATAATTTCACCGCTAACAAGCTCACTCAATTGGATATACTTTTGAGGATCAAAACATCTTAAATTAACCGGATCAACGGCAAATAACTGTTGTAAATAATGATCTCTCACATCCTCAAAATCCCAACCGGTGCCACTATCTCTTGGCGTTCTCTGCTTCCATGTTGGATTGTGGATCGCCGGTAATTGGCCATTTAGAACAGAATTACTGGTTTTTGGCACTGGCACATTTGAAAAACCTAAACATTCAGAAGTAAATCTAACATCGTGTTTGCGTAATTCACTGACGGGTTGAAGGTATGCACCAACGCCGTAGTAATGTGACAAACCTTGGTTCACTCGAAAAGGTAAATCACCACCAGTTGGCGAGGAAGATACATAAGGAACAGAGGGTGCTATTGAGTTGCAGATTTCAGCCAATTGTTGGTCATAGAAAGGGATCTCCCAAATCGAACTATCGAAGCCTAGCATTGCAACTTGCTGTTGTATTTCACTGTTGCCGCAATAGATGGTAATGCAGGGGTGTTTGTTGAGTCTTCGTAGTTGTTGTTTTATTTCCTTTTCGACGGATTGAAGGAATGATGGTTCGTCAAACGGATAATCCATATTAGCAAACATAAAGTCCTGCCAAACCATAATGCCGAGTTGGTCGCAGATCTGGTAAAATTCATCTTGTTCGTAAACCATGGTGCCGCCAATTCGGATCATGTTGGCACCAGCGTCTCTCATCAGGCCAAGTGTGCAGGCGAGTTCCTCATAGCTGCTTCTCAGAGAAAGAATATCGTTGGTGGTCCAACAGGCTCCGCGACAAAAAATTGGTTGTTGATTAACGTTGATCTTAAAATCTTTATCTTGCACGCTAAGTTGTACCGATTTAAATCCGATTTTTGCTAGTTCGAAACACTGTTCATAATCATCAGTTTTTATGTGTAGTCGAGGTTGATATAAACGCGGCGTACCATGGGTATGCGGCCACCAAAGCTCGATATCTAAAATAGTTAGTTCATCAGCGGATAGTTGAAATTTATTAGCTTTGAGATCGTCGTTGTTAGTAGAGTTTCTCTCGCTATTACAGACATCGAGTGTGTAGTCTAGGCCATTAATTTCTAATCGGGCTTCGAACGACTTAGTACACGCTTCAATTTCACAACTAAAATCAAGAAAACCGACGTTATTGTCGACAGAGGTGGCTAGTTTGATGTTACTTGGGGCTGCGTTGTCTAATAGATAGATCGGTTTCCAAGGACCGACGGCTGTCACAGGGGGAGTCCAACCGGGGATCCGACCTAATAAAGTGGTTCGAAACCAGCGCATTGACTGATTGTCGACCAGTTTAGTTTTCCATTTTGGCCGAGGACGTTTGGTATTTAATTGTTTACTGAGCGATCTAAAGCACAGGCTTAAAGTATTGGTTCCATTGATTAGTTGAGAGTTGATTTTAATTTCATGACGATGAAACATATTATCACTAGCTAAAATAAGCTGGTCATTTAGCCAAACATCGGCCAGTGTCGCCAACCCTTCGAAAACCAGTGTTTGGAATGTATGACGAGGCTCCATGGTAAAGTTTTTTTGAAACCACCAATCAGAATCATCGTAATTGCTCATCGGCGTCCAGCATTCTGGCTGACGATGATTGATTACTTTGGCGACAGTGCAGGGCACACTGGCCTTGATTGATTGATGGTTATCCAAATTGATTTCAGCGGGGGACTGATAGTGGTCCGGCGTTGATTGAATAATGGACCAGTCATCACCAAGCAAAATCTTATGTGAATTCTCGGATTTTATGTTATTGGTGGTGTCATCCATTTCGTTTTTCCATAAAAATACGATTACGTCAATATTGCGATATATGGTGGGTTTATCTTACAAATATTTATTCTGCAAAATAGTCCTTGCGTTGTCCCAATTTTTTGCCATTTCGTCAATAGCGGATAATTCTATCGATTTTCCGCGGCTCACCACTCTAGCCAGCTGAAACTGATAAATCTTAGCGGATTCAGATATTTGCTTATATTCATGGCTGGCCTCAATCAGTCCGGCTTCTCCGTTGTCTGTCAGCCAGTCCAGATAGACTGCAGCCAGTTCAAAACAAGCACCTAGTTGGCGTAAAGTGGCAAATGAATACTGATGGAACATTTCAATATTTTCACCTTTTAACCATTCCAGATCGATCTTTAGTTGATTTTTAAATAGCGCAAAAGGGTTCGTTTTGGGTAATCGTGATAACTGGTCTTTTAGTAACAAGATGGATCTTTGCGTTAACTGCTCGGCATTAATGGATTGCGATTGGTGTAACTTTGCTATTTCTACGTAGGGTTCTAAGTGAGATTCGTCATATTGACCATTGATGCGGAAGACGGCATCGAAGTCGTCACCTTCCAACTCGTAATAACCTTGTGCATGAAAATAGCCAAGCTTCTTGTTTTGAATATCAATTGAGTTAACTGAAACGGTGCTTTTTACGTGAGCGATACCATAGGCCGTTCCGGCAGTATCCGGCAGAAACATCGAATCTAGTTCAACCAAAACGGGGCGACCTAGATTATTCTGTTCAGCAATATGAGTAAGCAGAGGCTTCCAGATGGCTAGTTCCTGTACTTCAATTTGGTACAGAGTATAGAGGTCAGAGAGTTGAAACTTAAAAAAAGTCCACTGATCGCCTTCGAAATCGATCCCTAAGGTAAACGGCATAGCGGCAACTGGCTCCAGCCCAAGTGCGTGTAATTGTTCTATCCATACGTCAACATAGCAATTGGTTTCAGCCCAATCGCGCTCTTGTGTATGGATTGCGTGTCGCTGGTAGGTGGCTGGGTCTAATTTAGTTATTGCGGTGTTCATATCTCAAGTACTTGTTTAACTTCGGTCGGCCACTGTTCAGGATCAAGACCGTGTTTTTTTAGCAGTGCCAAGGTGATCCGCTCTAAACCAAAGCCAATGCAGGAAGTGTGGGCATTCTTTCCGTCTGTAGTTTTAATATTGAACTCTTTACCAAAATGGTCCAAATGACAGTTGCTCGATGAAATCGCTGTCAACTTTTCTTTGGTGGCAACAGGGGCGACTAATTCAAATTTAAGGACTTGTTCTTTTTGAGTCGCAGCCATCACTCGGCCACCGCGTCCAAAGAAAGGGTCGTTGGCAATTATAGCTTCAACATCTAATCCAATGGAAAGCAACATCTCCTCGCCTTTTTCTAACCAATAGTCACGATGGGCTAGCGCTTGCTCTGGGGTACCGAGTCTAACAAATTCTCGCTGCCGAAAAATTTGCATTCTGGCCGGGTCAGGAGAGGGTTCATGTCTAAACACAAAAGCCCGCAAGTCAACTAAGCGACCTTCTTCTGGAAGCACCGTGTTGGCAGCTGTGGGATATAGTGGATAACAAGCGGCCGGAACCATCATCACTTCGCTTGGAGATAATTCTGTCGTCCAATCTTCACCATCTTCTTTTTTTTGCACCATTTTAAGGTGATCTCTCTGGTTACCCAAAAAGGAATGCACCGACCCCATCAAGTCTGGCATGGTTTCGATATGGTCGGTTGCTAAATAGGTTTGCCTATTTAGGATAGGTGGAAATCGCATTACTTCGGGGTTAAGCTCTTTCCCCGCACGAGTAACATAACCTTCAAATGCTTCCACAATACCTTCGAAAACTCCACTGAGCCCATATACTCCTTGGACGCCGGAAGGTAGTAAGATACCTTCATTAATTAGTCGCTCTCTATATTCGCCATAGGCCTGATTGATAGAATCGACTAGGTTAGCTGAATCACACATAATTAATGATCTTCTTTATGCATTAGTAATAAGGTTGAATTATGTAGCATAATTCGGTCGTTGTTGACCATCAATGCAGCGCCATAGGCATCACGTAATTGTCTACCCAAACTGATAGGAGAATCATTTCTATAACTGGCTATACCGCAAATCATCATCGCTTTTCCGACTATTTCAACAATCAGATTAGCGCTACTCATTTTTAAGTTATTGGTGCGTATTCCAAAACCAAAATTGGTAAAGGCATTTTCATCATCTTCAATTAGCATTTGTGCGTATTCGTCTTCTTGCTTAGCAATGTTGCTCCGCATTAGTTGGAGGATTGCATCGACTTCTCCCAAGCGAATAGCTGATATTGGGGGAGCGTCCACATTGTTCAGCGCTTGTCGTTTAATGACTTTACGAGCCTTATTGACCGCGTTTGAGGCAATCCCAGACCAGAGTGAAGCCCAAGTAATATGTGCGAAAGGGTGCATCGATTGACTCAATATATCAGCAAAGGGGGTTGGAAGAACTTGCTCTTTGCTTCCACTGCCTTTTACAATAAATCCGGAACTGCAGGTGCCTCTTAGACCAAGGGTATCCCACCCAGAGATTGGTTCGAGCTCATAGTCGCCTTTATGTAAAAGTACTTGTACCTGATCGCTTTTGGGGGCATCGGAGTTCTTTCTGGCGGTTAAAATTAAATCATCTGCTTGCAAACCATAGGAAATAACGGGTGCTTTCTTTTCTAACTTAATGGTATTGCCATCTATTTCAACCGCACAAAGGCTTGAACGTAGGTCGCCGCCAATACCGATTTCTGTGGTGGCAGATGCAATCAGGCGTTGCTCGTTGCTGAGCTTAATTAAATAGTTTTTAAAATATTCCGAACCTTTGTAGTGATGTAAAATACAAGCTACTTGGATCTGGTGCATTGAGTAGATCATCGCGGTTGAGCCGCAATAATGACCTAAAACTTCACAGATCTTCGAGATTTGGTGAATGCCTAGACCCATTCCGCCAAGTTCTTTGGGGAGATAAGCACTTAATAATTTAAGCTCTTTAATTGCGTTAAAGCTTTCTACTGGGAATCTTGCTTGTTTGTCGACATCATCGGCATTGGGGCCTATGATATCTTTACAAATTACATAAATTTTTTCTAACAGTTCTAAATATTCAGGTGAATTCTTGGACTGTAATGATGGCATATTAGTACTACTCCCTGTTTTTTGTATTTGATTAGAATCGGTACCACGCAAAAATGACGCGTTAGACTCCAATTGAAGTATATGGTTATTCTTGCAATTCTTCTATGGCATCAGCTATGGATTCAATGCTATCAAAAGTCTTCCGACTAAGCATTGAATCGGGGAATTCAATATCAAAATCATCTTCTAAAGCTAACATCAATCCCACGGTTGCTAGTGATGTTAAGCCGGCATGATATAAATCACTTGAATCTTCTAACGTATTGACATCGCTGGTTAGTCTTCCGTGGGAAGTCAATATTTCCCTAATTTTTTTGATATTCATTAGTTAATAGTGCCGTAAGATTAGATATTTTTAGTATGAGAAAGATTATATATCATATGAGGAACACTCTGAACAAGCAATTTCGTGACTTTAATTGACAATAAAAAAGCTATTGGTATTTTTGCTTACACTTTCTTAGTGAATCTTCGACCTTAAATCGTATTAAGTTTTTTCGTAATCGATATGACGGCATTAAATAGTCGTTAGTCGCAAGGCTTTTTTTGTAACTCATATCGCCAACTAACATATCATAACTATTAAGATCTTCAGATGCATATAAATTTACCGCCAGTAAATGGCATATTAGGCCGGGTCGAAATACATTTCCGGCTTGATATTGAAATCCGCTTTGATAGAAGTAAACCCGCTTTTTATAGATAAAGTTATAAAGACAACCGATAATTTTATTTCCACAGTATATTGTCAAGAGATCAATTTTGTTAGTTACATGATATTTTTTGATTAACCGATCATGGAACACTTTGGAAAAACCGCCACAGAACGAACTCGATTGTCCTTTATTTATCCAGCTTTCTTGATGCATCTTTTTTAAATGATAAAAGGTATCCGCGACTTTTTTAGGGCTGTCGGCTCGCTCGATTTTAATACGACCATTTTTTTCATAAGCTCTTATAGATCGCCTAATCTGGGAACGTTTATTGGAGCTGAGCATAGGCAGAAGATCACCACCAAGCTGTCTAACTTTTTCTAAATCTACAGCATAGCCTCTATCTTGTTCTTCGATACGATGGTTAAATTGCTGGTTGCTTAATGAAAAATATTTGCTTTGTCCTTGCTCGATAAACCCTGCAATGAGTTCACTCCATCCATTGGTCCCTTGAAAGACACTTGTAAAGTCACTTTTTATAAATGTTCGAGTTGCCAAAATACCGTTATATTCAACAGTTATCGAATCTTTGTCTCGGTCGCCTGTTTTATTAAGGTAGGCACGGGTGCAATAAGTTATCTTGTTATCAAGTCCTCGTTTGAGTCCGATAAAATAACAAAAGACCGTCGATTCTTCCAACGTGGCATAAACGAGCAAAATATTTTGATCATTTGATAAACAATTAAGCCAGTTTTCCATCCATACCCATGATAAATAGAAGGAGTTATCGGCATTTTTTTCGACTTCTTGCCAAATGTTTTTGGCTAATTCGTAATCATCGAAAGGATTTATCTGGTGAAATGTTAAATCGGAACGCGACATGTTGCTCATTGATCCCTAACCATTACTAAATTGATTTAACTAACACTATGATCATATATCAGTAACGGAAAACTTAAAACCTATCTCTCAATAAATTTAGAGGAAATATCTGATAATTCACTTTCTATGCCTAATGAGTTAACGGCTGTAACTGCAAAATAATAAGTTTGTTCTATGGTTAAGTTCTCTATCACCTTATTCAAAGTCGAGGCTGAACCAATTGTAACAGTTTGTGATAGTTCATTTTCAGAAATTCCATAATAGATTTTAAAACTGACAAGATCCGTTAATTTACTGTCATCTGTATTTTCTGTAGGAGAAGTCCAAGATAAAATTGCAACGCCATAATCTATATTTTCTGGTGTTTCTTCAGTGATTAGCGCTTCTATTTTCCCGCCATCACCGCAAGCGGTTAAAAACACGAGCACTAGCAAGATAAATGAAATAGTGACAATTTGAAGGTAGGGGTTTAAATATCTGTTTATAAACATCGTTATTACCGAATAATAATGGAATTGGTGATTGGAAATGAGTGATGACAATTTATGCTCATTATATCGGGTAACGCCTGATTTATTGCTCAAAATTGAAATTTTTGTAAGCTAGCGTTCATAAAAGAGCATGTTTTTAATCGTCAATTAGCTATCAATATAGCCCGATTTTAACATAGTTTGCTGAAATTAGTTTGTTTTAGAAAATTAATTAACTGATATATTCAAGTCAAAGCAAGTTGCAGGATTTAGCAAGGTCGCAAAACGTCTAATGTTATCTACTCCGGCTAGTCATATTCTGCCAAAACAAGTATTTAAAGCGAGGAAATTACATCTTTTTCCGCATTATTTTTATATGTAATTCTTATTAATCAATTAGTTACGAATATTTTTACCGAGATTTGCTGACTAATACCCCTGAATCTCATTATAGAAAAAATCTAAAAATAAGAAAGGCTTGGCTGTATGATAATGAGCTGAGGGGATGGTAATTTGTGTGATAGACGACTACAGGGTGTCTATGTAAAAACAAAACATTACCCAATGCTCTATATATATGAATAAGAATTCAGACCCCGCCAACTCTGACTTAAGCATAGTGCTTGAATCTCAAATCAGCTCTCGATAAATTTGGATGAAATATCAGATTTTTCACTTTCAACACCTTGCTCGTTAATCGCTGTGACAGCAAAGTAATAAGTTCGCCCTGTGTTTAGGTTTCTTATAGTAGAGGTGGTTTTACTTGAATCTATGGTGATTGTGTGCACCAATTCATTTTCAGATTCACCATAGTATATTTTGAAACTGGCCAAATCTGTTAATGTGCTATCATCAGTATTTTCTGTTGGCGGTGTCCAAGATAAAGTGGCAACGCCATAAGTGTTATCATCATTAATACTGAAGTTTACATTGTTTGCTGATGTTTGATCGCCCGAATCTTTTATTGTTGCAGTGATAATGTGATCACCTAGGCTAAGTTGGGCTGTAATTTCGGAACCTGAACCTAAACTTTCATCAATATTGGACAACCATTCAATATTATTACTAATATCGCCATCTTCTATATCATTAGCGGTCGCGGTGAATATTGTAAATTCTCCTAGATTCTGACTGCCATTATTGATTGGTGATGTTATATTTATAACTGGTACGTTATTGTCTGTGTTCGCATTCACCAACACACTAATCGAGTCAGTTGCGCTGGCGCCATTATTGTCAGTCACCGTCACGCTAAAGGATAAAACTTCTGAACCAGATCCTACCATCGGCGCAGTAAAAGAAGCATTCGCAAAGTTAGAGTTTACTAAATTAACGTCAGTACCATCCATTTGAATCCAAGCGTAAAAGTCGACCGTACCATCACGATCACTTGCTTCCGCATTTAACTGAACAAAAGTTTGTTCATTGATATTTATGTCATCACCTGCATTGACTTCTGGGGGAGCATTTGAAACAGGTTGGCTAACGGTGATTGTGACAGAATCAGTTGCACTGGCGCCCTTGTCATCTGTTGCTGTGATTTGAAAGGTTAGTCGTATTTGTGATTCACCATTAGTAGAAGGTGCGATAAAAGAAGCATTCGCAAAATTCGAATTTATTAAATTAACCGCAGTACCGCTTGTTTGAACCCAAATGTAGGATTCAATAGTACCATCACTATCACTTGCAGAAGCATTAATTGCTACACTCTGATCCGTCAAAGTCGATAGATCTTGTCCAGCATTAACGGATGGTGCATTATTGGAAATTAGTTGTATTTTTTCTACTTCACTCGATCCTCCTCCACATGCCGACAATAGTAAAAGGCCGAGTATTATAAGAGTGGTTATTAAGCTGTTAAGGTTGAAGCTATTTGAAGAAATAATATTCATCATTTGTCACCAAAAATAGAAAATATTTGCAAATGTAAATGGGGTACAGCAAACTCCCTTGAGTACAAATTGTATCGGTAGTTCTCATAACTCTTGATGTTGTGTTAATAGGAATGAGGGGTGCGTCACAGTATTAAGAAGGTTTTATTCTAAAATGTGAAGTGGCGCATAGTAGAATGATTTGATAGGAATGTTTCCTAAATTAGATCCCTCTTAGGATATGCCCTTTAACTATTTGAATATCATAGGATAATCGTCTACTTCGTTGTGGAAAATTACTAATTTAATCCCCTGAAAAAAGTGATGAACAGATTTTTATCGCTCTAGCTTATCCAACTTACCCTTTACCCCATCCCACTTTTTTGCCTCAGGTAACGGTTCTTTCATTTCGGTAATATTATCCCATTTTTGTGCCAACTCGGCATTGAGTGCAATAAATGATTCTTGGCCGTCTGGCAAATCATCTTCTTCAAATATGGCTTCAGCAGGGCATTCGGGTTCACATAGTGCGCAATCAATACATTCATCTGGATCGATAACCAAAAAATTGGGACCTTCATAAAAGCAATCTACCGGGCAAACTTCAACACAGTCAGTATATTTGCACAGTATGCAGTTGTCAGTCACGACAAATGTCATTGATTTTCTCCAATGGGCTTAACTTAGCCGAGTCAGTTTGTAGATTAATTCTAGCGCATTTTTCGGCGATAGTTCGTCGGGATTGGTATTTTCCAGTATTTCCAGACGAGGGTCGAGAGATTCTGGCTGACTGAGCTCATTTAATTGACTTGAATCATCCCGCGAACTGCGGTTAGAAGTTGTTTCGAGATGAACTTGGTATTCTCGGGCTTGGTTAGTCACGGATTGGGGGATCCCTGCAATGGTCGCAACATGTATTCCGTAACTCTTGCTGGTTGGCCCCTGATGTACTTGGTGATCTAACATTAATTTATCGCCATGCTGGATTGCGCCAAAATGAAGATTTTTGATGTGTTCATCTTTTCGGCTCATATCCGTAAGTTCAAAGTAATGGGTTGCAAACAATGTATAGGGCGAAATTTTCTTACTGAGATAGTCCAATGTTGAGTAGGCAAGAGCTAAACCGTCGTAAGTACTGGTTCCTCGTCCAATTTCATCGAGTAGAACTAGACTTTGTGAAGTGGCATTATTGAGAATGTTAGCTGTTTCACTCATTTCGACCATAAATGTAGAACGACCACCCGCTAAGTCGTCTGATGCGCCTATACGGGTGAATATTGCGTCTAATAGAGGGATTTGCGCCGACTCTGCCGGTACAAAACAACCGCAATGAGCGAGTAACGCAATGATGGCCGTCATACGCATATAGGTCGATTTGCCGCCCATATTCGGGCCAGTAATAATTAAGCTCTTAACATGCTGCTTAATATCCACATCATTGGCAATAAATTGTTCCGATTGATAGGCTTCAACCACTGGATGACGGCCGTGTTTTATCAACAGAGACTGATCAGATTGCGATGGGTTTAAAATAGTCGGTTTTATATAATTGTTTTGTACGGCGACAAAAGCAAAACATTGTAAAACGTCCAAATGTGACAAATTATAAGCTGTTTCCTGTAGTGCCTCGATTGAGGGTGCCAGTTTTTCGACAAGCTGCTGATAGAGTTGTTTTTCTAGAGTTAGTGCTTTCGCTTGGGCGCTGAGCACTTTGTCCTCAAGTTGTTTTAATTCATGAGTGATAAAACGTTCAGCATTTTTTAGTGTTTGCCGCCGTGTATAGCGAGCGGGTGCTTGTTCAGATTGTGCTTTGGATATTTCTATAAAGAATCCGTGCACACGATTATATCCGACCTTTAGAGTGTTTATTCCGGTTTGCTCTCGCTCTCTTTGTTCCATTTCTTCGAGTAGTGTCTCTGCGTTGTTTGACAAAAATCTGAGTTCGTCCAACTCTTGATGATAGCCATCTTTAATGACCTTTCCATCTCTAAGCACCACTGGCGGATTCTCGAAGATCGCTCTCTCTAACAGCTCATAAATATCCTGATGAAAGGGGAGTCCTTCAGACAGTTCTTTTAGGATCGGGTCTCCCGATTGGTTTAATAACTGGAATAGTATTGGTATTGCATTCAAGCTTTCTCTTAGCCCGGTTAAATCACGAGGTCTACAGGTATTTAGAGCAATACGGGTCAGTATTCTTTGCATATCTCTGATCGGTAACATTCCACTCCGAAGGGCCTCAAGATCTTGGCTCTTGGTGAGCGCTTCAACGGCATCTAATCGATGATTAATGGCTTGCCTGTTGATTAGGGGAGCATGTAGCCACGTTTTAAGCAATCTTGTACCCATGGCTGTTTTGCAATGATTAATGACATTAAAAAGAGTGACTTCATTGTCTGCAAAGATGTTTTCGGTTATTTCCAGATGCTTACGGGTAAAGGTGTTCAGTTGCAAAATATGGTTGTTATCGAAAGGTGAAAGCTTTTTAATATGGGGTAGTTGGTTTTGCTGAGTTAGGGTGGCGTAATTTAGTACCGCTCCAGCCGCGCATATAGCACTTGTCATATCATTACAGCCAAAGCCACTAAGGTCTGTCACAGCAAAATGGTTGATCAATTGTTGATAGTTTTGCTGGTGGTCAAATTGCCAGTCTTGTAATACTTTGGTCACTAAGTTTCTTTGTTTGAGCAAAGGACAAAACGATTCTTCTGCCAGTATTTCAGCGGGTTTTAGTCGTGCTAGCTCACTCAATAATCCATCGATTTCGGAAAAGTGATTGCAGAAAAATTGACCACCAGCCAGATCCATCCAAGCCAAACCGAATAATTGGGGTGTCTTGCCTGATTTTGAGCGGTAAACTGCAGCGAGTAAATTTTCTGAATGGTCTTCTAAAAGCGATTCTTCACTTAAGGTACCAGGGGTTATCACTCTAACCACTTTTCTCTCTACGGGTCCCTTACTTGTTGCAGGATCGCCAATCTGCTCACATATGGCTACGGATCTTCCTTGTTTGACCAAACGGGCAAGGTAATTATCCACCGCGTGAAAGGGAACGCCAGCCATGGGGATAGGGTCACCATTGGCTTTACCCCGATGGGTTAAAGTGATCCCTAACCAATCGGAAGCTTTTTTGGCGTCATCAAAAAATAATTCATAAAAATCACCCATGCGGTAGAAAAGAAGAATTTCTGGATGTTGTGATTTAATCGCCAAATATTGGCACATCATCGGTGTATGATCCGAGGTGTTTTTATTGGATGCTTTCACTGTTTTTTCAATAACTAGATTCATAATCGAGATTTTACTGGAAATCGATAGGAAACCAAATAGAATAATGGAAATAGATTGTGGAAGATTGCTTATATGGGATAGTTTATGAGAGATCGTTCATAGGAAAGAGTTATGAAATCGTTAGTATCCAAATTATCGGTCCGTCTTATCTTTAAGCATCTTAAGTTGGTAACGGTCGAATCTTGCACTGGAGGATTAATGGGTAAGGTTATGACTGATATTGCTGGGAGTTCTGATTGGTATGAAGCCGGGTTTATCACCTATAGTAATCGCGCTAAGAATGAACTCGTTAATGTACCGGAAACATTAATCGATCATTATGGCGCAGTATCAATCGAAGTAGCCGAAGCGATGGTAAAAGGTGCCGCTATGCAATTTGCTGATTGCGTTTGTGTCTCGGTAACCGGCATTGCCGGGCCGGGAGGTGGAACTCCTGATAAGCCCGTTGGTACTGTTTGTATTGCTTGCCTCTATTCTTCAGAACTCAAAACTAGAAAGTTTAATTTTGCAGGAAACCGGGACGACATTAGAAAACAAACAGTCCAACAAGCATTAGAAATGCTTCTTTCTATGGATTTAAAAAAATAAGTGCTCCTTAGAACCTAAAACTCAATTTAGCGATGCTAAAATTTTCTATTATTGACCTACAGAAATGCGTTTTCTAGCTAATTCGTCTGCGACCACATTGGTGGTTTTCCCTTCGCTTTCTGCAGCACCAAAAATTTCAGTTAGTGTGCCGTAAATTTCATCCACTTTATCCAAAGCGTCTTGCTTTTTGTAACCACCTTCTTGATGTTCAAAAGAAACATTAATAATACCTCCCGCGTTGATCACATAGTCTGGAGTGTATAAAATACCTTTTTGTTTCAGTATGTCACCGTGCCGATCTTCCGAAAGCTGATTGTTTGCCGCGCCGGCAATAATAGAGCATTTTAGTTGTGGGATGGTGACATCGTTGATTGATGCACCGAGCGCACACGGTGCGTAAACGTCTACATCTTGACAATAAATATCATCAATATCCACTGCTGTTGCACCTAAATTACTGACAACTCGTTCGATAGTTTCTTTATTGATATCGGTAACGACAAGCTGTGCACCTTCATTTTTTAGATGCTCACACAAGTAATATCCAACGTGACCTAAACCTTGTACGGCGACTTTTAAACCCTCTAAATCATCGCGTCCTAAACGATGTTTAACCGCGGCTTTCATACCCTTAAAAACACCATAAGCGGTTACTGGAGATGGATCACCACTTTTACCTTTGAGACCTGCCACATGATTAGTTTCTTTATGAACAATAGCCATATCGTCAGGATTGATCCCCACGTCTTCAGCGGAGATATATTGACCATTCAAGTTTTCGATAAAACGACCAAAAGCCCTAAACAATGCTTCGGATTTCATGGTTTTAGAATTGCCAATAATAACGGATTTGCCACCGCCCATTTTTAGTCCAGCCAATGCATTTTTGTAACTCATCCCACGCGATAAACGTAAAGCATCGATTAACGCACCTTCGTCAGAGTTATATTCCCACATTCGACAACCACCAACGGCGGGTCCTAGTGCTGTTGAATGAATACTGATAATCGCTTTTAAGCCTGATTCTACATCTCGACAAAATACAATTTGTTCGTGATCATCATAAGCTCGTAAGTTAAATACCGCCATGCTTTGCTCCTATTCAATGAAAAATGTGAGGGTTGATATTTTATCTCTCACACCTAATTCTGAAATTTATCGTTTATTAATTGAGGTAAACCTAGATTTATTCAGGTTAAAATTTATGCTCTGTGCGAATACTGGTGTATTCCCTCAAAAATCGTATTGATCTGCCTTCTCATATAAGCTTTTCAGCTATCCGAACAGGCTTTACGCGACGTTAATAGTTAGTACTCCCACCAACAACTTTCCCACCAATTGATAAATTCATCAAAATCGATATGACCATCCTGATTTTCATCTATGAGTTCAAATCCCTTTTGTGCCTGTTCAAGTGTGGCGGTGGGAGATATTACTCTCAGTAGTTTAGTAAACTCACCAAGATCAATTTTGCTATTTGAATCACGGTCAAAAAACTCAAAATTTTCTTTAATTTCTGCTAGTTGTTGTGGGGATAGATCTTTTTTGGTTGTCATTTCAATTCTCTGTTAATGATTATGTCAGTTATTCTATAATCGTTTCTTCGGCGCGATAATGAATATCGCGATCTTCCAGATAAGCCAAAATAAACTTGAAAGCGCCATCGATTGCACCGAGCGTTTCTGGTGCACAAATGCCTGCCTGAAGTTTATTTTTGAGTACAAAGTTGGTCACAGCCGTTGCGGTGTAACCATTGGATCGAGCCATTGATGATATTTCACTCTGTTTGTCTGACTTATCTAACATGCGGTAAATATAACGTCTTTTTTTGCCGTTTTCATCACCTTCTATCGTGGTTCTTACTACCGTAAATTCTTCTTCATTACTTGCCAGTTTCCAGTTTTCTTCCAGTATTCTGGCACTGACTTCAATCGGAGAAAACTCAATTCCGTTAAGCTCCAAAGGATCCGTCGAGAAAAATCCTGATGCCTTTAAAACTTGGATATATTCACAATGCCCGGGATAACGTAGTGTTTTTTCCTTCATATAGGGAATATGATCCATTGTTTTAATTAAGGTTCGTAGGCCGTCAGTATTAAAGGCTTCCAAAGTGCCCACTCGTTTGATTTCCATCAATTCACAATCACTTAGCGCCTCTCTTTCCACCACCTCACCATTTTCAACATAACGGGCGGGCCCGGTGTACTCTTGGATGACATCAATCGGCGAAAACAAGGATCTAAAATTAAACGGCCAATGTCGTTTGACAGGAAGACCGCCAACTAAGCATTCGAATTTGTTGACTTCCATTTTAGTATCTAAATAGCCCAATATTATATTATCCATACCTGGCGCAAGACCGCAGTCGACCACCGCGAATACCTTATTCTTTTTAGCTAGATGGTTGAGATCAAAACAATTTTCAGGGAAAAATGAGGCGTCGACCACATTTTTTCCGGCCAACAATATCTTTTTTAAGGTGTTAAAGCCAAGATAACCAGGCATTGCGCTAATCACTAAATCAAAATCTTTTACAAGTTCACCATAGTGTTCTTGTTCAGACAGGTCAAAATTGACCGTATTTACTGCGGGATTCTGTTTTTGGAGTTTTGCCAAGGCTTTTTTGTTTAGATCAACACAGGTTATTTGGTGCTCACTGGCAAGATCTAAAGCGATTGCCCGACCGATTAAACCTGCACCAAATACAATTATTTTTGACATCAATGTCTCCTGAATAAGGGCAAAATGATTGGCTGAGCGGAATAGTCGCACGAATGATTGATTGGATAATCCATCTAAAGTCCTTGTATCTCGTCAACGCTAATGGGTAGTTCTTCCGAATTTAGCTCATAAGGTCTAATCATGACTAACATTCCGATTAAAGGGTGATCAAAGTAGTGAAGTTGGTTACTTCTCAATCTTCTATTTTGTTTTAGCGGATAGTTAAACAAGCGTTCCGTGTACGCTTGTTTGTTATCTTCCGATAAAAAATCATCATCATATTGCCAAGAAAAAGCATCTGTATTTATTGATTGTTGTGTGAGTCCTGGTAAATCGGTTTCTGTTGATGGCTGGTTAGCGATATCATCTAAAGAGGGTAATGATGTTAAATCAAAAATATCAATTTGCTCTTTGCCTGGTCGACGATAATAAAGATCTGTATCAAGGTGAAGATAGTTGCGATGAATGTAAACGATAATACTGCCATCAATTTCCGGCACCCAAGGTAATGCCACTAAAACGGGTTTGCCATCTTGATGCTTATCCGTTGGAGATGATTGTTGAGTTTGGGTCACTATTTCAGGCGCTAAATTATTTAAATGTGGCTCTTTTTCAATGGAAACTATTTCGAGCTTCTTTTCCCCAGAGAACTCATAGGATTGTTGATAGTCGAATCCCCCAGCTATTCGTAAACGGGTCGCTTCGCGTTTGCTTAGCACGGGCTGTCGCCAAGAAAAATGCGCTAGAAGATCGTAGCTAACGTGTCTCGATATATTAAGCGCTTCTGTTTTAAGTTGAAGTAGATCATCATGCAGTAACACAAAAGGTTTCTCTTGTGCTAGATTTTCGGATCTAAGTTCTCTGGCTGTTAAAGAAGCGTCAGATGACTCTTTATTTTGGTTAACCGAGGATTGTGGGCCTTTGCCGAGATCAGATAGTGGGGCTGGATTTTGTTGTTTAGATTCTAATGTTTCAACGAAGCCAAATGGCTGTAAAAAATCAATTATTTCTTCCGGGAGCTTCATTTTGGTGTCGGTATCCCAAGATTCATTCTGTAGCCCTTTCTCGGAATTGGCTTTATAAAGAATAATTTCAACCTCAAACCAGCGAGGTTGTTCAATATCCTTATTATCGGCTTGCTCAGCGAAACCCAAGGCGGGCAATAACGCAACCCATCCGAACAACAAGAGGCCTGAAATGCTTTTTGTATTTTGTTTTTTCATAAATCGCTTAAATTTCCGATGTTGCTTGAATACCGATGTCATTTGAATATGAGTGTCACTTGGATATCTAGTAATGAGGTTAAATAATGGCCATTTCATTTGTACTCAATCCATCCCAATCTTAACCTTTACTGGCTAAGTGTTTCAATTAAAGAATCAATTTGTTGCAATCTTTGAGGCAAATCCTCTGCACTTTGCTCTACTTTTAACAAAGTCCCTTTGGCTAGTCTGTAGCGACTTGGATTACGTTGAATTAACTCAATTAATTGACTGGTGTTGATATTGGGGTTTCCACTAAATTCAACACTGAACTGGGAGTCATTCGAATCAAGTTTAATCGCCCCTAATTGGGTCAGTTTGTTCTTTAATTCTGCCACTTCAAAAAGATTTTTTGCCTGATTGGGTAACAATCCGAATCGGTCTATTAATTCAACTTGTAATTCCCGCAGTGATTGATTATTTTGCGCGCTGGCAATGCGCTTATATAAAGACAACCGAATAGCAACATCGGGTACATAATCATCAGGCAGTAATGCCGAGATACCGAGATTAACTTCTGTTTGTTCGCTTTGTGCTCCTTCCAGAGATAGCGCCTCACCATTTTTTATCGCGGCAATCGCTCTTTCCAATAATTCCATATAAAGGCTAAAACCGATGGTCTGCATGTGACCGCTTTGTTCATCACCGAGTAGTTCACCTGCACCTCGAATTTCCAGATCATGGGTCGCTAGAATAAACCCCGCTCCTAAATTTTCTAATTTTGAAATAGCTTGCAGGCGTTTTTGAGCATCTTTGGTGATGGTTTTGGGAGGAGGGGTTAGCAAGTAAGCATAAGCTTGATGATGAGATCGTCCGACCCGACCTCTTAGTTGGTGAAGTTGGGCTAAACCAAGTTTATCGGCTCTATCCATAATAATGGTATTGGCTGTGGGGATATCAATACCCGTTTCTATTATCGTAGTACAAACCAAAACATGATATCGATGATGATAAAATTGTTTCATCACATCTTCTAATTGACGTTCTCTCATTTGGCCGTGGGCCACCGCAATCTCTATATCGGGAAGCAATTCTTGAATTTCGTTGGCTGTTCGATCGATTGTTTCTACCGAGTTATGTAGAAAAAAGACCTGACCACCACGCCTTATTTCCCGTTGAATGGCTTCTTTGATCAAAGGCTCGTTCCTTTGTCTGACAAAGGTTTTAATCGCTAATCGTTTTGCAGGAGGGGTAGCGATAATAGAAAGATCTCGCATCCCAGACATCGACATATTGAGCGTTCGAGGGATCGGAGTTGCCGTTAAGGTCAAAATATCAACCTTGGCGCGATAGGACTTGAGAATTTCTTTCTGTCGAACGCCAAATCGATGTTCTTCATCAATCACTAAAAGACCAAGATTATTAAATTTGAGATTGCCAGAAATTAATCCATGAGTACCAATAATTAAATCAATTTGACCTGATTCAAGTTTTTTTAAGGTTAACTTTTGTTGTTTTTTTGTTTGAAACCGGGAAAGTACCCCAATATTGATCGGCCATTGAGAAAAACGGTCTTGGAATGAATTAAAATGTTGCTGAGCAAGCAAGGTTGTTGGAACCAGCATTGCTACCTGCATACCGTTTTGTACGCTGACAAAGGCAGCTCGCATCGCCACTTCAGTTTTACCAAATCCTACATCACCACAAATAAGGCGATCCATTGGTTGTTTGGAAGTCATGTCAGCGATCACTGCACCTATCGCATTGACTTGGTCCAGAGTCAATTCAAATGGGAACTCAGCTGCAAATTTTTCATAATCTAGTTTATTCAGATTGTGGGCATGACCAACTTCCGCACCGCGTCTGGCATAAATATCGAGTAGTTCGGCTGCGGTATCTCGGGCTTTCTCTATCGCTTTTCGTTTGGCTTTGCCCCAAGATTCACTGCCTAATTTATGCCAGGGTGCCGTTTCCGGACTGCTCCCCGAATAACGATGGATCTGATGAAGTGATTGCACGGGAACATAAAGTTTGTCACCGCCTGCGTACTCTAAGGTGAGGAATTCGGTGCAGATACCCCCGGCTTGGATCGTCTGTAATCCCAAATATCGACCCACACCTTGGTCCACGTGCACAACAGGATCGCCAATTTTCAATTCCGCCAGTGAGTGAATCAGTTGGTCTGGTGAAATAACTTTATCGCCACGTCGACGTACCTGCAAGACCTGCCTACCGAAAAGGTCGCTTTCACAAATAACAAGATCCCCAGCAAAAGAAAATCCCTTTTCAACAGGTGCCGTAACCAGGTTAATCGACTCTTTAGAAGAATGAAACTGTTGCCAGCTTGTAATCTGATTAGTTTTTATATGGTTTTTTAATAGCAATTCTCTGATGACTTCCTGTCGACCAGTAGATTCTGCACAAATCAGCAGCTTATTATAGGGTTGGCAAACTTGCTCAAATCGCAAAAGTGGAGCGCTAGCGCGATGTTCGATTTGTAGATCCGGACAAGGCGTAAATCCTAAGTCGATGGAGGGAGCCGATTTTGTTGATTTTTTTTCACTAAGAAAAACACTGGGATATTGCTTTTTGTTGGCTAACAATTCATCGAGACTCAAATATAGTTCGCGGGGTTCAACAATTGGTCTTTCAATATCATGGCGATGTTGTTGATAGCGTTCGTCCAGCTCTCGGCAAAACTGATCCACTGGATCTTCTATTGGAGCTGATTGAACAAAAATCGTATTGTTATTGGGCAAATAGTCAAAGATGGTCGACAGCGAATCAAAAAACAGTGGCAAATAATATTCGATCCCCGCAGGAAATATTCCGCTACTCACATCTCGATAAATGGTTGATTCTTTGAGATTGCTATCAAATTTAGCTCGCCAATTCTGTCTAAAAAGGCTGATCGCAGCATCATCTGAAGGATATTCTCTAGCGGGTAGCAAGTTAATTTGGTTAACTTTTTGTGTCGTTAATTGAGTTTCGCTATCAAAATATCGTAACGATTCAATCTCATCATCCAATAACTCTATCCTGATAGGATCTTTAACCCCCATTGGGTAAAGGTCTAGAATTGAGCCTCTTACAGCGTATTCGCCATACTCCATTACAGTACTAACACTATGATATCCATTATTGTCGAGTAGTATCTTCAATTCTCTGATGTCGAATTTTTGGCCTTTTTCCAGCTGTAAACATTGTTGCTCAATATATTGTCTGGCCGGTAATTTTTGCAATGCTGAAGATATCGGTAACAAAAGGATCGAACGCTTAAGTCTTGGTAGTTGATAAAGGGTTTGCAATCGTTCTGAAACAATATCCTGATGAGGTGAAAAATAATCGTAAGGAAGCGTTTCCCAGTCGGGCAAAGTGATTATTGAGATTTTATTCGGTAATTCTTTTTGCTGTTCATCAAGAAAGAACTCTATTTCCTTTTTTAGTGGCTGCAAAGAAGACGCATCAGGCAATAATACAACGATTAAGGAAGCTTGTGTTTGAGCCAAATTGACAAGAGTTAGGCCCAAAGCAGAGTTGGCCACGCCATGGTAGAAATTAACATAGCCGGGTTTTAATGTAAGTTCGAAGGTGGTATGCAAGGAATATAGTATCTTTTATGAGGAAAAATGAGGTCAATCCAGATGCTTGGATGATCCTAAAATAATCTGTTGGATTATACACTAGCATGCTTGTTTGTTTAGCTTATACCTTAAGATATTTGAAAAATATCTTAATTGGGTCTCTCAGTGATCTTGCACTTGGTTCCTCTTTTATTTAGACACTGATACGACTCAATCCTAGGCAAAGTATTCAAAAGACTACGAAATCCTTATACTCGATTTATCATGAAAAATGCTTTATATGTAAACTATAAACTAAAAATAGTGTTTAAAAACAAAAAGATACTAAGGCTAGTTAGAATTAACTTGAACTTTAGATATAAAAAGAAATTGATAAAGAAATTTTAATAACAATTAAATATTGGCGAAACTTTTTCATCCCATCTACTGTCAAAGATATGGGACGGGGCAGTCAACAGGGTTATTTCTTCGTTTCAGTTAGTTCAGCTGATCAACCATTAAGGACCCATTAAGCTTACTAATCCAATATTGATTGTCTGGCTCCAAACATCTGGATATTGTACATATTCTAGATATCGCCAATATGCTGGTGTTCAATAAAACATCTGTATAGGTTATTTTTGAAAAAGATATTTAATCATCGAGGTGACAATAGATATGAAAAGACAAAAACGCGATCGTTTCGAAAGAGCACACAATAAAGGATACAATGCAGGGATCAGTGGCAAAGCAAGTGACAGCTGTCCATTTTCTACAACTGATATTAAAGAGCACTGGTTAGGAGGCTGGCGTGAAGCAAGAAGCGCAGTGGGTGAAGGATATTTTAACTGATTAATATACAGACTAGTCAGGAATGATCGATAGGTTCCGACTAAAATACAAAAGCCTGCATCTTCGGATCTTTAATATCAACTCGCTAAAATACGGGTGCTGAGTCGTTGCTCTTATCTCGTTGAGGTTATTTACCGTTATATGCGGGCTTTTTTTATTTTTCTTAAGCACCTATTGAATAAGTTTATTGTGCGGATAAATTGTTGGTATAATCTCTCCTAATCACTATTTGCCTGTAATTACTCCATTTATGTCTCAAATCGAGAAGTTTGACTTTCCATTCCCAGTCCCGCCTCCCAAAATCAGTGAACAGGAAAAACACCGTCTTGTCAAAATATGCAAACAACAGTTAATGGATAACAATGCGGTTTTAATTGCGCACTATTATACCGATCCAGAAATACAGGCACTAGCAGAAGCAACTGGCGGTTTTGTTGGCGATTCTTTAGAAATGGCTAAATTTGGGGCAAAACACCCCGCAGAGACCTTGGTCATCGCTGGTGTTCGATTTATGGGGGAAACCTCTAAAATGCTCAGCCCTCAAAAGCGTGTAATCATGCCGACTTTGGAGGCTACCTGTTCGTTAGATATAGGTTGTGAAGCCAGTGAATTCGCCGATTTTATAAAAATCAATCCAGGTAGAACCGTGGTTGTTTATGCCAATACCTCCGCCGCAGTCAAAGCCCAAGCAGATTGGGTAATAACCAGCAGTATTGCTGTCGATGTGATTCAGTATCTGGATGCAAAAGGAGAAAAAATCTTATGGGCTCCCGACAAACATCTAGGTGCGTACATTCAAAAACAGACCGGTGCCGATATGTTGCTGTGGGACGGTCATTGTATTGTTCATGACGAGTTTAAGCATATTGCACTGAGAAATACTAAAGCGCTTTATCCTGATGCAACTGTTTTAGTACACCCGGAATCCCCTGACAAAGTAATCCAATTGGCTGATCATGTGGGCTCTACCTCTCAGTTAATTCAAGCGGCGCGATCAAGTGCCTCTTCTCGCATCATTGTAGCCACCGATCAGGGTATTTTTTATAAAATGCAGCAGGCCGCACCAGATAAAGAATTGATTATTGCACCAACGGCCGGAGAAGGCGCCACGTGTAAAAGTTGCGCTCAATGTCCTTGGATGAAAATGAATCAACTGACTAATATGACCGGAGTCTTTGAGCCACAAAATAATGAGATTTTTGTGTCAGAAAAGCTCATTCAACAGGCTCTTAAACCACTCACAAGGATGGTTGAATTTAAACTAAATTGATCAATTAATATCACGATAAATAACGCAATTGAAATTCAACTGATTAATTATTTATGGATTATTCTAGGGTTAACTACAACTTAGTCGAAAAGGTCGGTTGATTGCTTTTTGACTTAGTCGAGAGTGAAGGTGGGGGTTTTCCACTTTCAGAAAGTCTCATTTGTAGGTTTAAGTCAGTGCGTGATTCAGCAAATCGTAAAGCATCTTCTTTGGTTATTATCTCATCCTTATAAAGTTTAAATAGTGATTGATCAAAGGACATCATGCCATCCATGTGATGTTTTTCGATAGCTTTCTTGAGCTCTTCTAAATTACCCTTTTGAATAATTTCCTGGATATCGGGTGCTTTCATCAATATTTCTAAAGCGGCCACTCGTTTACCATCCTGACTCATAACCAAACGTTGTGAAACAATCCCTTTTAAAACACTGGCAAGCTCTTTCATCAAAGTCGAGCGTTGCTCTTTGGGGATCATATTTCTAATACGTTCTAAAACTTGTTTTGAATTATTTCCGTGTATGGTGGCAAGGCACAGGTGTCCTGTCTGGGCATAACTCAATGCGTATTGCATGGCTTCTTCATCGCGGATTTCACCGATAAGTATCAGATCTGGAGCCTCTCGCATTGCATTTTTAAGTGCGTGGTGATAACTCTTAGTATCAACCCCTATTTCACGTTGATCAATGATTGATAGTTTGTGCTCATGCAAAAATTCAATTGGATCTTCGATTGTCAAAATATGGCTGGTATCTCTTCGGTTTCGATAGTCGATCATCGCTGCCAAAGTGGTCGATTTACCGGAACCGGTTGGACCACAAATGAGTACCAGTCCGGAACGCTCCATCACTAACTGACTGACGGTCGCTGGTAAACAAAGCTTTTCAAGATTTGGAATATCTGATTTGATATGGCGCATTACCATACCGACTTCACCTCGTTGCATGAAAACATTGACGCGGAAGCGCCCAATATCATCCACCGAAATAGCAAAATTTTGTTCCCATTCTTCTTCAAATTCATCAATTTGTTTTTGAGTCATTACGTCATAGGCAATATTTTTAATAGCGCCAGAGGGAAGGGCTCCTTGACCCATAGGAGTAGAAACCCCCTCAATTTTCATATGCGGAGGCGCACCGGTACTAAAAAACAGATCAGAGGCATTTTTTTCGGCCATTAGACGAAGTAATAACTTAATATCCATTAACTAACTTTCTCGCGATTGAATCATTATTGTTTGTAACTCTTGTTATTTATAATATTAGCACAGAGTGATAACGGGCTAATTATAACTAGTGAAATAATTATAGCCCATTATTTTGTAAAAATATCTTTTATAAAGGATTGCCATTCAATGTATTTTTGTATAATCTACGCGCCTCGAAGTTCGATAGAGCACGAATTGTAGTGCTGCGTTGATTTTGAAGATCAAAAGGTGAGTTGTCCGAGCGGCTGAAGGAGCTACCCTGGAAAGGTAGTATAGGAGCAATCTTATCGAGGGTTCGAATCCCTCACTCACCGCCAATAAAGAGATAGAACATATTGACGATAATCCGGTATTGGTTGATAAAATTAATGCTTGGATCGTGAGGAATTTGAACCTAATCGAGGGTTTGACTAAATTGTCTGGAACAATTTAGAACAGCGTAAGCTGGCCTCGAAGAGGTGAAGTACATGGATGTACGGAATAATCCCTCACTCACCGCCAATAAAGAAATAGATTTACCCATAATGGTGGTCCTATTGGTCCTCCCGCAATGATAGATAGTGAACTCCGCCAGGCCCGGAAGGGAGCAACGGTAGCAATCGACTCATGTGCCGGGATGTGGCTGGTGGGACTGCCTCCATCTTCTTGTAAGGCCCTACTTTAAAGGCTTTGCTCATTAAATATCTTCAAAGTTAATCATTACGTGTATCACTTTGAGGTTAGATCATGCACCTATTATTCTCTCGTCACGGTATCTGGTATTACCGGAAGTCTTATTCATTAGAAACAGGTAAGAGAAAAGAAATCCGCAAGAGCTTAGGAACTAAGGATAAACGTGAAGCTAAACTTCTAGTTTCAAGAATTAGCGAGTGATGGAGCATTGGAAAGCTTCAAAAAAATCTTTTGCAGCTATGCCTATCAAGTGGTACTCCGACTTTCGAAACAGACATAATTTACCGGATTATCATTCGCTAAGACATACCGTTGCTAACGGTTCCTGCTCAGTGCACTGCTACGATATTGGGACATGCAAATGGCAATATTACCTTTGATCGGTATGGTCATGATGTATTATTTGAAAAGCTTCAGATGGCTGTAGAATCTATTAAATAGATTTAATGATTGCATTCCGCTACTTGTTCGAGTAGTCTAATTTCGTCTTTCTGGGTCATATAGGGGCGATATACAGTGATATCATTCCATAATAGGTTGATTAATGAACAGTAAATCTGCATTCGAGTTACTCCATGAAGTCTTGGAAATCTGGACAGTTCCTCATATCGCTGAGATAACGGGGTTAAGTGTAGATAGAATCAAGAGGTTCAAAAGATTCAAGAATACCGACCAACAAGAGCTTGATCTATTATTTCCATTCAAAGCTTATCAGAGGCTTGAAGAGCTGTTACCTGAACCAGATACTAATGAAGATTTTACGTTTATAGATTTGTTTGCCGGTATCGGAGGGATCAGAAAAGGCTTCAGCGATTCAGGAGGACGGTGTCTTCTTACCTGTGAATGGGATGATTATGCAGTTAGAACATATAAAGCTAATTGGGGAAAGTGTGATGGACATAAGTTTGTAAGAGATATCAAAACGCTCACTCAACCAGAAGGCATTGCAGAGAGTAAAAGAAAAAAGCATATTCAATCATCCATTCCAGATCATGATGTTCTACTTGCTGGATTTCCTTGCCAACCGTTTTCATTAGCCGGTGTATCAAAGAAGAACTCATTGGGTCGAAGTCATGGTTTTGATTGTGAAGATCAAGGGCAGTTATTCTTTGATATATTAAGAATACTTGAAGCGAAGTCCCCTAAATTTATTGTTCTTGAAAATGTTAAGAACTTAAAGAGCCATGATAAAGGAAATACCTTCAAAGTCATTAAATCCAAACTAACTGAAACTGGTTATTGGATAGCCAATCTTGAAGATGACAAGCCCGATCCAAAGATCATTGATGGAGCTAAATTTCTACCACAGCATCGAGAGAGAATCGTCCTAATTGGATTTAGAAATGATATTGCAGACCAACTTAGAGCGGAAAAACACTTTAATATGAAAGATATTGTGCAGTACTTTCCTGAAGTAAAACCTACTCTCAAAGATATACTAGAACCAAATTCAAAAGTTGATAAAAAATACACTCTAAGTCAGAAACTCTGGGAATTCCTCTTCAATTATGCAGCTAAGCATAGGGCAAAAGGGAATGGTTTTGGTTATGGTATGGTTAAACGAAGTTCTGTTCAGGATACTCGCACACTCTCAGCTAGGTATCATAAAGATGGATCTGAAATACTAATACATCAAGAAGGGTTAAAAAGAGCAGAGGGCAGGCCAAGACGTTTAACTCCACAAGAATGTGCAAGACTTATGGGGTTCTACGCAAAAGGGGAAAAAAAGATGTTAATTCCTGTGTCAGATACTAGAGCATATAGACAGTTTGGAAACTCAGTTATTGTACCTGTTTTTAGTTCCGTAGCTAAAATGCTTAACCCCTATATAATGAAGTCCTTGATGTTGGAAACTAAGACAAAAAAACGTTCTGCATAGAGTCGTCAATTTTCATGTGTTAAACGGTATACTGAATTAATCAAAGGAAGCAAAAGGTAATTGCTATATGGCATCGATGCAAGGAACATATGACTCTCAATCAGCTAAAGAGATAAGCCTTGGCGGTTTGAAGAGTATTCTACAAAAGCTAGATTGCACAGAGATATATGTTAAGAAACTATCGAGTAATGATAACAGTAAAAATCAAGTTTACTTTGGTGCACATTTAACAGATTTACCTTTCATACCAACCGGAGAGATGACAGCCTCTCAATCAAAATCGAAGAAAAAGTCCAATGGCAAAAGAGATGTAAAATACCAAGCAACTCTTGATTTATCTTGGGTAGATCCTGAAGGGAACATTCATAAGGCTCCTAATTCTAAACTCATCTATTATCCCCAATATCCAGAAGTGAGGTTTTCAGGCTTTCTTAAAAGCTCTAAAGTTAATGTCAGCAATTGGATGGATCCCTATAAGCAAGGTCGTGCAGAAGGTCGGTGGTTGATTCTTGGGGTTTCAATAGATGGCGGTGTCTTTGCGTACATGGCTGAACCTGAAAGCAATTTAGCCAAAGAATTAACTCAAGTTGATTTAATTGATGTTGGTAGCGTGTTATCAAAACTAGACAGTCAGTTTATTCATAATCGATTGTCCAGTAGAGAAAACTTGATAGCAACGCTTAATAATATTCACCAAATGGGATGGATACCTAGTCAAAAAATGAACAAGGACTTTAGTACAGAGCCATACAAGGCACTAAATGGTGGTGGTTATACTCTGGAGGCTTTGCTTGGTATTCCTCCTAACGGAATAGCTGAACCAGACTATCTCGGTTGGGAAGTTAAGCAGTTTGGAGTAACAAGATTTCCACGAATAGGCTCAAAGCCTACAACTCTAATGACTCCTGAACCAAATGGTGGAGTGTATAAAGATAAGGGAGTTATTACGTTTGTGAATGATTACGGTTATCCTGACAAAAACGGAAAGCCTGATCGATTTAACTTTGGTGGTAAACATAATGTAGGAAAGAGCCAAAAACTCACCAGGCTAACGATGGAACTGATTGGGTTTGATTCAGCAAAGTCTGTAATTACTGATGCTAGTGGTTGTATAGCATTACTTGATAAATCGGACAATATTACTGCAAGTTGGAGCTTTGCTAAATTAATGGATCATTGGAAGCGTAAACATTCTAAGGCTGTCTACATACCCTGTATCAAACGCAAGTTGAATTCTGGTTCTCTGGAATATCACTACGGGAAAGATATTGAGCTAGGAACAGGAACAAATTTCGAAATGATTTTATCCGCAATGCATTTGGGTTCAGTGTATTACGATCCGGGTATAAAAGTAGAGGAAGCTTCAAGTGAAAAACCAAAGATTAAACGTCGAAATCAATTTAGAGTAAATCATAAGCACCTGAATACGCTGTACAATAAATTCGAATATGTCGAGCTAAAGTCAACAGTCTGGACGAAGAGTTAATGAACGATATTGATCTCACCATATTGGGAAGTTCTGAACGGATATACGCTCAGTTCGAGGAAAACGTAAGAAAAGAGTATAAGTGGGTGCCTTATTTCTTGTACAAAAAGAAGCGGAAGGAAATATTACGAAGCTTTTTGGATAGGGAGAGAATTTACCAAACTAAATATTTCAATAACAAGTTAGAAACTCAAGCACAAATTAATTTAAATAACGCTATCGCGTCACTATAGATTATGAAGAAAGATATAAAAGCCAACGACTTTGGAATAACAGTGGAACAATTTTTAAGCTGGCGAATACCTAGGTTCGGAAAGTCGAACCCAAGTAGATTCGACAACAATGTTTGGGAGTGGTTAGTTAAAACGAGAAATAGTGCCTATCGAGCAATGGAGGAGATGCAAGGGCCGTCGCCAATTGAAGAAGGCCCTACTTGGTGTTTCGATAGAATGGGACAAACGACAACAAACTTACCCGACGGTAGAATCGTTTACATCGGTGGCGAACATGAAGATCACTATGATCCTGACTTCTACATATACAACGATGTAGTGGTGGTGAACCCTGACCAATCCGTTGAAATATATGGCTATCCAAAAGATACTTTTCCACCAACAGATTTCCATTCAGCGACATTAGTTGATGATAATATTTATATAATAGGTAGTCTTGGCTATCAGGATTCAAGAATAGTTAACCAAACACAGGTATATATTCTTGATATTAATAGCTTCGTTATTTCCATTTTTGAAACGATTAGTGAATCACCCGGATGGATTCATGACCACGTAACAGAGCTTTCAAGCGACGAAAGCTTTCTGAGCATTACTTTAGGTAAGTTAGATGTTGGTGACGAATGTTCGTTAATCGAAAATATTGACGATTGGAAATTAAATATAGAAGACAAAAGCTGGGAGCGGTTAACTAACAGGCAATGGACGCGTTGGGAAGTTAAAAGAAGAGACAAAAAATTCAACCAGCTATGGGAATTGCGGCAAGCACTTTGGCGCCTTGAAAACAATTGGGAAAACAGCTACCAAAAAGATATGAGGACTCTCACTAAGAGTTTAGGAAAAACTCCAGATCTACTTTTAGTGAATGAGTTATATAAACCTAATCATACACACAAAGCATTGCCCGAAAATGAAGAGGAATACGGAATCTATCGAATATCTATCGACGATGTTGTTGTTCGCTACGTTGAGGAGTTTCATTGCGTTCAAGTAACGGTAGAAGGCGAATTACCAGAAAACATTATCAATTTGTTAAAAGATGATTTGCTAACAAAAGTGTCGTTGCTAGAGAATACTAAGTACGAGCTTACAGTCATTTAAATATTATTCAACAAAGTTTTAGTAAGAGCTTTATCAGGTCATGTTGCCATGATGACTCTGATTTCAGGATGGATTCTGCTAACGCCATTCTTGCTGAACTCAGTTTTACCAATAGTCCCTAGAAATTAACTTTACATATTCGAGTAGCCACTTCTTAATTTAATTGATTGCACTGGCGCATGGTTAATTTATAATAGGTAGATGAGAATGATTGTAACGAAAACTAGGTCCTAAAAAACTGAATGAGTTATCAAGTACTAGCCAGAAAATGGCGTCCCAAATCCTTTGACGAACTGGTTGGACAAAAACAGACCGCCAAAGCATTGATTAATGCCCTTGAAAGTCAACGTTTGCACCATGCTTACTTATTCACAGGTACTCGCGGAGTTGGTAAAACTACGATTGCACGGATCTTGTCTAAAAGTCTCAATTGTGAAAAAGGCATCACTTCTAAACCTTGCGGTGAATGTTCTAGTTGTACAGAAATTGACCAAGGTAATTTTGTCGATCTGATGGAAATTGATGCCGCATCAAAGACTAAGGTGGAAGATACCCGTGAACTTTTGGATAATGTTCAATATCGACCGACCAGAGGTCGCTACAAAGTCTATCTAATCGATGAAGTTCACATGTTAAGCGGCCATAGTTTTAACGCGTTATTGAAGACTCTGGAAGAACCACCTCCTCATGTTATATTTTTGCTTGCTACAACCGATCCACAAAAACTTCCTGTGACGGTATTGTCCCGTTGTTTACAATTCCATTTAAAACGAATGGAACAGCCACAAATTGTCGATCACCTCGCCATGATTTTGACTGCAGAAAAAATTCAATTTACTGCAGATGCGCTTTTACCCATTGCAAAAGGGGCTGATGGCAGTATGCGTGATGCACTTAGTTTGCTCGATCAAGCGATTGCGTTTAGTGGTGAAAAACTTGAACTGGACTCAGTTTTGGAAATGCTGGGCAGTATTGACCAAACTTATTGCTTTCAAATTTTAGCGGCGATCCAGCAAGATAATGCCGCTGAGTTAATGAATATTATTCAGCAGATGTCCCAGTATTCACCAGATTATTTTGAAGTGATTTCTGACTGGTTGAGTTTATTGCATTGTATTGCTGTTGCTCAGGCCACTGGTCATTCAGAAGATCCTCAAATTGTTGAGCTAGCGCAAAAAATTTCGCCTGCCGATCTACAGTTATATTATCAATTATCCTTGCAAGCCAAAAAAGATTTACCTTTTGCGCCACACCCTCGTCAGGGATTTGAAATGGCGCTACTTAGAGTATTAGCCTTTAGACCCAACAATGCTCCCGATCAGCCAGCAAAAAAAAAACGAATCAATGTTAGTACAAAAGATAACCCGGCCACTCAAACGATAACTGAAAAAAGTCCGGCACAAATCCAATCCCGACAGCATAATAACGAACAACGGCCCCCAGATCACAGTAAAATTTCTGAGAATACAATTAGATTAGTGGCTAATAACGAGCCTAAACCTGTGACTTCAACCGATCAAATTATCAATAGAAATTCTGGATTTCAAAAGTCTAATCAGGAGCTAAAAGCAGAAGTTAAAATGGCGGAGCCACCAGTAGAATATGCACCGCAAGCTCTAATACTGACTTCGGTCGATACCAAAAACAACGATCCACTGATTAATGTTACTCACGAAGAAAAGCAAATCCAAGTAGACGCGAAAACAAAAGATATAAATGAAGATCAATTAATAGCCAAACAATCAGTTGAAAACACCCCGTTATATCCGGACGCGGATAAGATAGAACTATCTCAGGTTAATTTTGAAAACTGGCATTATGCGGTTGATCAAATGTCAATTGGTGGGAATGGAATACAAGTTTTACTCAATTCTTTGGCTATATTTCAAAGCGGTTTACTAAAAATCAACCATTTATCTAAAGTGAGTCATTTTTTAACCGAGAATCTTCATCATTCTTTACAGCGAGAAATAAAGGAACATTTTGCCGATGGCACCGCTACTCAATTTAAAATAGAGTTTTTAAGTAAAGATCCATTACCTGAAACTCCCAAACAAAAACAAGTAAAACGGCATCAAGCAATCATAGAGCAAGCCTATCAAAGTTTGATTGCCGATCCTTGTGTGGCTCAATTGCAAAGGAAGTTAGGGGCAAGCTTGGATAGACAGAGTATTTGTTTAACCTGATTATTCTAGTTTAAGTTAAGGTTCAATTTTTATTAATCGTAGTATTTTAGAAATAAGGTAGAGGTAGTTATGAAAGGTTTAGGCGACTTAATGAAACAGGCTCAGCAAATGCAGGAAAAAATGCAGCAAGCTCAGATCGAAGTTGCAAATGTTGAAGTATCTGGTGGATCTGGGGCAGGTATGGTCAAAATAGTGATGACCGGAAAACACGATGTGAAATCAGTTAAAATCGATCCATCGCTACTAGAAGAAGATAAAGAAATTCTGGAAGATATGATCGCTGCTGCGGTAAACGATGCGGTCAGGAAAGTAGAAGAGCAAACCAAAGATATGATGTCCTCGGTCACCAGTGGTATACCCTTACCGCCTGGTTTTAAAATGCCGTTCTAGTAAGGGTTTGATTCAATGCAACAATCACTATTAAGCGAACTAATCGATGCTTTTTGCTGTTTACCGGGTGTCGGTAAAAAATCAGCGCAAAGAATGGCCTATCATCTTTTGGATAAGAACAGACAGGGCGGTTTAATATTATCTGCTAGCCTGCATCAATCGATGCAGGATATTGGAAATTGTAACCGTTGTCGCGATTATACTGAAACCGATGAATGTCAAATCTGCCAGAATGATCGCCGTGATGAATCGCTTATATGTGTGGTTGAATCTCCCTCAGATGTGCTAGCTATCGAATCTACTGCTAATTTTCATGGTAAATTTTTCGTGCTGTTAGGACAATTATCGCCGTTAGATGGAGTGGGGCCAAATGAAATAGGAATACCGCTGTTAGCGAGTCGTTTAAAGGAAGGGATAATATCTGAAGTGATTGTCGCTACCTCTTCAACGATTGAAGGTGAAGCGACTGCCAACTATATCGCGCAAATTGCCCATCAGGAGGTTGGCGAAAGGATTAAAGTAACTCGTTTAGCTCAAGGCGTTCCTGTTGGTGGTGAACTGGAATACCTTGATCAGTCAACTTTGGCTTTATCATTAGCAAATCGGAGATTAATCTAATTATTCCCCATTTTTCTAGGTTTAGGGGTTTGAAATCCAATGGTACGAAAAGTGACTCTGAGGATAGTGTTCAACTATTTTGGGGGAAAGAATGGTTTGTCCATTGATAATAAATCGCTCTGGTTTAATGACAGTGTCAGCTTTTTTGGTTTGGAAACTAAATCCAAAATTGTTATTTTTCAACATCCTTTTCTGGTCTTAAAAGCTGCTTGGGAAGAACTATTGGCACACAAAGTCCATGCCTCACGCCACGACGGGGTGTTGTGCATAAACACGATATTATTCGCTTAACGCTCTACAGGCATTGATACAACTGAGCCACAGAGCCTCCACGTTTTTCTGGTAACATTTTTATACGATTAGGGTAACCTCATTGCATTAAGCACCATTTTCTTAAGAACCCTGATCTTCTTGCTTTATTTTTTTTGAAACTGTAGCAATTTTACCTCTAGAGCAACCTAGAAGATGAACAATCATTGAATAAGATTTTCCATCACGCAATAACATTCCAATTTTTTCTGATAGCTCCGTATTTTCCCTTCTTCCTTTGTATAATCCATTAGATAAAGCCTTAACAATACCTTCTTTTTGCCTACGCCTGCGATCTTGATAATCCTTTCTAGCAACTGCGGCTAATAGGTCCAGCATCAAATCGTTTATTGCAGATAACATTCTATTAGTAAATTCGTCACTATATTTCATTAGTTGGTGACTTGTTGGTAAATCGAGTGAAACAACTCTAAGCTCTTTTATTTTGATAATTGCTTTTAACTTATTCCAATCTTTGTCATTAAGTCTAGAAATGCGATCAATCTGTTCAACTAGGATAATATCGTCCGGCTGGGCGATTTCCAATAATCTGAATAGTTCGGGACGATTTAGCGTTGCGCCATTTTCGTTCTCAACAAAAAATGTAGCAATTGTTAGATCAGATTGCTTGGCAAACTCAATTAATTGTTTTTTTGCTCGTAATGCATCTTGCTCCTTAGTCGAAGCTCGAAGATAAGCATATACGCGATAATTGGAATCCAATGGAAATATACCAGTCTATTATAAGTGGTTCTATAATATCGGTCTATTATAGGTGGTGTAAACATTTAAAATAGACCGCTCCAGACTGATTCTATATAGGTATACCCTAAATAGACTGATTCATTCCCTTTGTTATCAATAATCTCTTTGCGGTTGTTTATTATCTGATTACCAGCGGACTCTCACTGACCTGAAAGTAGCAAGCCAATTTAATTATTCCACTTAGAGTGGAATTACCTTAGATCATGAATGAGTGACATAATTAGCACAAAAGGCTTCTCAATGATTGAAAATGCACAAAACATTCATAGAATAAAGCATTACAAAAGAAGTAACACTCTGTTGTGTGGCAAGAAGTCCTATGACTATTGAGCTCTTTTGATTGAATATTAATTGCCACTTAACTGAATTGCTTCTATAATTCGTGTATAGTTTACTTACTATACATATTATCTTTACTATACATAGCGATTATGAATATACAAAAACCATTGAAACCACTTAAATCTGCTCCTGTCACTTTTGTTTTATGCAAAATTGCATGTGGGGACCTTCTTAATTTCGATTCAGAGCATTTGGGAAGTGTTCAAGATGCTTATCGACAAGAAGGTTATCCGCATTATGGGAAAGTAAGTTCAAGTGAAATTGAGGTTGTTCGACAACCTAGTGTTCTGGTTAGGCAGCATGAGCGATTGATTCATCACTTTATCAGTAATGATTTTAATGATGGTGTCGCTGTGTCAGGTGGTGATCTATTTGTTTACACAAATAATTATATTAACTTCGAAAGTTATATAAAGAAAGTACTCAATGCTCATAGGATTTTCTCGGCGACAGTAAATATGCAAACCATTGCAGGAATAGGGATTCGATACATTGATTTTATCAACCCCAAACAAGGGAAGTCTTTACCTGATTATTTAAATCCTGCTATCTTGAGCCCTGAATACAAAGGTGATTTAAGTAGTATTGAACCTTTAAATTCTTCAATGCAGCATACTTATCAAACAGAGTTAGGATCAGTCCTTGTATTAAGGTCGTTAGCTGGTCGTGGGCTTAAGATTGTGCCTGATGATTTAGTATCAATGATCAGCCCTATGCTTGTAAAAGCGGCTACTGAATCTACGTTAGATAACACTTCTGGTATCTCCGCTCTTATTGATACAGACCACTTTGTTCAGTTTAAGGCTTTAGAAAATGTGAAGGAATTAAATTTGCGAGAATTGATCGATAGGTTGCATGAGTACACCTCAAACTTGTTTTTTGAAAATGTAACTTCAGCAGCTATCAAAGAATGGAGTTAATTAATATGGAAAATACAATACTACCAGAAACAAGGGAATTCAATACAACTAGAAACACTGCAGCGGCTTTAGTGTTTGTAGCTATGGTTGGAACCGGTGGTGCTCTACTTAGTGAAACATCAAGAATTGATACTCCGACTAATAAACAGTACCAAATGGTTAAAGTTAGCTCTGCCAGTTTTCATGTTGAGAAAGGTGATAAGTTAGGTGGCCCGAATCTACAATTCCAAAAGGGTGTTATTGCTTTGATGGAAACCTACGGGTTTAATATTAAACAGTATGCTGAATATATGAAGGTTACTAGAGCAACAATCTATAGTTGGCTCAATATCAAGAAACCTATTAGAAGAGTTAAGAGTGTCAATCGTATTAGATTGGATGATTTATCAAAAGCATTAATAATCGTTAAGGAGGATAGGGCAAGTACATTTGGTGTGTGGTTACTAAATCCTTTAGATGATTTGACCAGTAAAGTAAAAAATTTGTTATCTAGCGATGGAATAGAGCTGGATGCCTTTTATGAACTCGCACCGAAAATAAACTCAGCGTTGCGCTCTGAGACTAGCAGAATTGAACTTGATGATTTGTTAGGGTTGTAATTTTGATGTTTGACCGTAACAAAGCCATTAAGTTTGGTTGGAATCAATGTGTAATATTTAATCATACAAGCTCGCCAAAAGTATTTAGTTGCATTCCTGAAAAACACAA
Organism: uncultured Kangiella sp.; assembly: GCA_964601915.1. GTDB lineage: Bacteria > Pseudomonadota > Gammaproteobacteria > Enterobacterales > Kangiellaceae. The sequence goes on from CAZRPK010000002.1 coordinate 60,374, forward strand.
GGGTGAAGATAATTATTATATAGTTTTGTCTCATCCCTGTTCACTACTGAATTACTCATTGGTGAATGAGCCTACTTTTGAATACGTCATAGCTAAACCTATAGAAAAAATTGATGGTAATTGCACTTTTGGCAAAAATCCCAGAAAGTTGCACATCTATATAGCTTCGATGGGTAAAGCATTTGAACTGGAACAGTGCAATCGAAATTATGTCATTAGAGATTTGATTTCTGATGAAGCCCCAATTAGTGCGATATTTGAACCTGAGATTGCCCGCTCTATATGCCTATGGGTCGCGAATAGGTATTTAGCTTCATCATTTCCGGATGAGTTCGAGAATAGAATTAGCAAGGCTAAAAAGAATCTGAGGAAAAAATATAGTGGTGCAGTTGGCGAAAAATGTAGAAGTGCTTACCTTATTTTAAATGAACCGTTGCTCGACCTTGAATCAGATGAAGACTACAAACTACGCTTGTTTTTCACTCTAAGCCCTGATGATTTCCAAACATACGATCAAGAGAGTGATACTGCGCAGATGCCTTTTAAAGAGTTCTTATTAAGTGTAAAAAAAATACTAAATGAACTAAAAGGTATTTCTATTGAACAAATCGCATATCTTAATGAAAACCAAATAACCTTAAACCAAATCCAGAGCCCAAAGTTTAAAAAATGGAATTATGATTTTTTATCCGTGGTATCAAATACCGAAACGGATGATGCATTCTAGAGGTTATACCCTAAACAAAAAAAGCAAAACCAATGCTTCTCTTCATTTTTATTGTTGAATGATCGTTTTAGCCAGAAGTTAGCGTTAGAGTAATAACTTCCTAGTGGTCAATTTAGGGTACACCCATAATAGACTAGGACTGTTTGAAAGCTCGTTACTGTCCTAATATGTCAATATTTTAATCGCTCAGGTAACATTGTTCGACTTACTCAGCTATTCGAGCAACAAATATGGCAAATAATTCACCCGGTATTGATACCGTTGATAACTCTGAACACCATGATTTATATGACCTACCGCGTTTTAATGACAATGACCGAGCTTACTTCTTTAATCTTAGTGATCTAGAATTATCAATACTCAAGCAATTTCGAATTGTTCAGAACAAAGTCCATTTTATTTTGTTGTTGGGTTATTTTAAGGCAAAGCCGGTAACTTTAACCTTCACTTGGGGAATGGTAAAAAAAGACCTTACACATATTTACGCTCGATATTTCCCGAAAGCTCGTTTGGTTCGCAAGAACCTGAACAAAGATGCCAAATCCAACATCTACCAAAAGGTTTTTTTTCTAACTGGTTTTCAACGATTTTTAGAACAGCATCAAAAGAAACTCTTTAAACAGGCTGATTTAGCGGTTGCTAACAGAGCAAGCAATAAGGCAGTGTTTGATGAGTGCGTGACTTATTTGAATCAGCATTGGATTGCGTTACCCGCTCTTTCTCGGGTACAAAACGTTGTAAGCTAGGCACTAAATAAAGAAGAAGATCGACTTACTGCGTATTACCGCGAACGTGAACACCTAATGGCGGCCATCGTGAACACCTGACCTTCGGAGGAGCCTTAGAAAGGAGAAAAGCACGTGAGTGGTATAATGAAAACAAAGGCAAATTGGTCATATCGGACAAGTCAACACTTGGATGCAGATTAGTCAAAAAGCGGACAACAGCTGTGGAGCGGATAATAGGTATGGAAAAATATTATAACAGTCGACTCTGCACTTTTACGGCAGAAATAGAGAATAATTCAAAACATGTGCTGAGCGGCCTAATTTTAAAAGTAAAGGTGTACAACAAATCAAAAAAACAGCTCGTTGTACAAAAATATGCCAGCCTGCCAATATCAATTTATCCAACGGTTAAGAAAAAAGAGTCTATTGAATTTAACGCTAGTGCCATCGGCGAAGTAATTTCACAGCTTGGAAATAATTACTATTGGAATTATGAATTAATAGCTTACCTTCCCAGTGAATTTTACCATGCACCAGAGTCTTCAGAGTCTAAAGAACATGTTGACTTTTTTGATGACGGCGATGACAGCGCTGACTGGGTAGGCGACTACAGTTGGTTAGACCAATGACCTTCCTCTAAACGTAAAAACACCTTTTATTTCCAATAATGAAGTGTGAACAACTCTATAAGTTGACTCCTTCATAATAAAATACGTAAACAGGTTAATTTTTTAAATAGGAATTACCTATTTTTTTCTAAAGCTTTTTTTCATGATCTTGCGCTGAACCTTTTCCATAGTTATCCCACCCTTCTTGCAAAATTGGGTAAACTCTATTATCCAGTTCACAGTAATAGGTGTCTGTAAATTTGTCTTTACGAGCAGTTTCAATTTCCATAACATATCGACAGTAAGAATTTGCCTTGCTCATATTTTTATGCTCAATAACTACTGTATACGTAATAAAAGCAATAAGACTGATAACACAGGTTACTACTACTAAGTCCACTCCAACAGCGAACCAGTTTTGATCTTTGATGTGTTGCGTGAAACGACGAAGAAGCATGAGTTTCCTTAATTATTATTAATATTTATCCATTAGAGATAATGTACTGCTATTAAAGCTATTTATCAATACTATGAAACATATCAACGTCCGTTAATCGAACTAAGCGGTTGTGAAATTGCTTTGTTTTCGCGTTTACATGCAAAATCACCAAGAAATTGACTGGTTCACGATAAGCACACCCATAATAGACTAGGACTGTTTGAAAGCTCGTTACAGTCCTATATGTCAATATTTTAATCGCTCAGGTAACATTGTTCGACTTACTCAGCTATTCGAGCAACAAATATGGCAAATAATTCACCCGGTATTGATACCGTTGATAACTCTGAACACCATGATTTATATGACCTACCGCGTTTTAATGACAATGACCGAGCTTACTTCTTTAATCTTAGTGATCTAGAATTATCAACACTCAAGCAATTTCGAATTGTGCAGAACAAAGTCCATTTTATTTTGTTGCTAGGTTATTTTAAGGCAAAGCCGGTAACTTTAACCTTCACGTTGGGAATTGTAAAAAAAGATCTCACATATATTTATGCTCGATATTTTCCGAAAGCTCGTTTAGTTCGCAAAAACCTGAACAAAGATGCCAAATCCAACATCTACCAAAAGGTTTTTTCTTTAACTGGTTTTCAACGATTTTCGGAACAGCATCAAAATAAACTCTTTAAACAGGCTGATTTAGCGGTTGCCAACCGGGCAAGCAATAAGACAGTGTTTGATGAGTGCGTGACTTACTTGAATCAGAATTGGATTGCGTTGCCCGCTCTTTCTCGGGTCCAAAACGTTGTCAGCCAGGCACTAAATAAAGAAGAATACCGACTTACTGCCATATTTGACAGAAAACTTAAGGGCAAGCTAAAGGATTACATTACAGCATTGTTAGCTCCTCATCAGACAACAGATGAATTTCGAACTCTTAGAAGCCAAGCGAAGGATTTTACTTTCGGAGAGATAAGTCGAGAATTACAAGATAAACAAAAACTGGAGCCTATCTTTTTACAAGCGAAAATGATTTTACAACAAGCGCATATATCCGAAGGAAATATTTGTTATTACAGTGATATGTTTCAAAACTACCGAACCTCGCAGTTGAAACAATTTTCACCGGCTAAGGCCTGTATTTATGTGGTCTCATTTCTATGTCAACTCTATGGCCACATAAATGATAATTTGACTAACGGTTTTTATCGAGGGATCAGAAAGTACAGACAGAACGCGAGTCAATATAGTGATTCGCAAATTACCAGTGAGGCTAGTCGGCTCGGCAAACAGGTTAATAAAGTATCGGATGTCCTACATATGCTGGCTAGCAGCGCTGATGATGAAACCATGCTGGCAAAAGCATTACTCAAGAAGATCTACAAGATTTTACCTCAATCAGATTTAGTATCAGTGGCTGATTTTATGGCCAAAGTAGAGCTGGATAAGAAACAATTTGTTTGGCAATACTATCGCCAAAATAAATCGACTATCAGGCGTAACTTAAGGCGGCTATTTATGACCCTAGAGTTTGAAATCGATAAAGCTCATTTTGAACTCGCTAATCAAGTTGTTTTGGCAAAACAGGAAATTCGCCAATATGGAGAAATTAAAACGATAAATGAAGCACTGATCCGTCCGTCGGATTTACATTATATTCAGAACGATGATCAAGAAAATCGAACTGTTGATGCCTTTCTTTTCGAATGTTATTTGTACCGAAAAATTCTTGTAGCACTAGATAACGATGTTTGTTACATCCATCATAGTCATCAATACCGGCCGCTTGGTGACTATCTCGTTAATAAAGTCGACCAAAAGCGATTGAGTAAATCCATGTCACTACCTATGTTGAAAGTGACAATTTCAGAATTAAGTACTGGTTTAAAAGAGTTACTAGAAGACCAAATAAAAAATACCAGTAAGCGGATCAATCAGGGAGAAAATGATTATGTGATTTATTCTGATCAGACCAACACCATAAAATGGTCTTTGTCGGTCAAAAATCCAGTCGCTACGGTGAATAATAGGGTGTTTGAACAATTTGATCAGGTAGGGATCATTGAACTGATGCGGGTGGTTAATCAGGAAACGAATTTCTTCGATGAATTTACTCATTTTCAGTCAAAATATCAGCGCACCCAACCCAGCCTTAATGACATTTTGGCATGTATATTGGGCAATGGCACTAACTTCGGTTTATATAAAATAGCCAATATTTCAGACCGGTCATTCAACGACTTACGAGCTACACAGGCCAACTATTTGCGCCTGGAGACTTTAAAAGCTGCAAACGACGCAATCTCAAATAAAACAGCTTCTTTACCAATATTCGAGTACTACCAAATAGATGAGCGCGGTCAGCACGGTAGTATCGATGGGCAAAAGTTTGAATGTCGTTTTAGCTCTTTAATGGCTAGGTATTCACCTAAATACTTCGGCCAAGGCAAAGGCGTATCAGCGGTGACATTAGTGCTTAACCACATACCGGCAGATAGCAAAATTATTAGTGCAGATGATCACGAAAGCCATCACATTTTTGATTTACTCTATAACAACACTTCTGATGTTAAGCCTGATATTTTGTCAACCGATACTCACGGGACAAATAGATATAATTTTGCCATACTCCATTTCTTTGGTTATCAATTTGCACCGCGATACAAAACGTTTAAAAATCATTTTGAGAAAATGTTTCAGGTAGAAAATACTGAAGATGCCGAGCAGTTGATCTCGTTGAGGACTCCGATAGATTGGGAGTTGATCACAAAAGAATGGGATAATATCTGCCGATTAATGATTTCACTGGGACAGCACAAAACCAGTCAGAGTGTACTTATTAAAAAAATTTGTCGGTATAAATCGAACACAGCAACTCTAAAGGCATTAGCTGAATATGACAGAGCAATAAAAGCACAATACATACTGGATTATATTGATAGTGAAACACTTCGTAGGCATGTTCAACGTGCTCTCAATCGAGGCGAAGCATACCACCAGTTAAGGCGTGTAATAGCAGAAACAAACGGTAAGAAATTCAGAGGCAGTCATCATGCAGAGTTAACGCTATGGAATGAGTGTGCAAGGCTGATTGCAAATTGTGTTATTCATTATAACGCTCAAATTCTCTCAGAACTTAAAGATTTCAATGAACAGAAAGGGATCATGGAAAATCTTGAGGAATTAAAGAGAATATCACCTGTAGCCTGGTTTCATATTAATTTTTCGGGGTTTTATTCATTTGTAGATTCTGAAAATATTCATGATTTCTCGGCGCTAGCGAGGGCAATTCATTTGCAGGCTTAACCTCTTGATATTCTAAGTTACTTTTAGCTGCAATAATTATAGAATTATTTTTTCAAAAACATGGTGACTCTGCAGGCACCGTATTATAGGGGCTGTATCGTGTTAAGCGAATAATATACCGTTTATGCACAACACCCCTATAAAGTAAGCGAAATACGATTTAATAGACATATTATTGGAAGACAATTACTA
>CAZRPK010000003.1:0-65801 GCA_964601915.1 uncultured Kangiella sp.
CAGGAGTATAGATGATGTTATAGAGGTTCTTAGGAAATATAAATTAATTAAATAAGGAGTCTTAAATGGCTAAGAAAAAAGAAAAGTTTGATATTCAAGAAAAGGTCTTAGAAGAGACTAAGAAACTTCAAGAAGAGAAAGTAATTGAAAAAGAGACCGTTAAGAATCGGGGAGAACGGGAACATAGTATTACTTTGGAGGAATCAGCAATTAATTTTGCTAAAGATCAAGAAGAGAATAACGAAACCTTTAAAGAAGTGCTAGAAGAAACTCCACCACTTCCAATTGACGGCACAAAATACATCAAAGAGCTAAAACTAGTCGATACTCAATTAGGGCTATCGGCAGTCAATGTTAAAAACAAGGGAGTACTATTTGTCTCGAAAGTAGGTACTGTAAGCTTTATAAAGGCTATTAGAGTTTCCATCAATGGGAAAGAAACAATATTTAAATAAGCATTTCTGTTATGGTGATTGTATTGCTTATTTTAAGAGTGTAGACCAAACTCCTTCCGTTTGGTCTACACTTGTTTTATAAGCTCTCTTAAAAGTACCACACTTATATAAATCTTATTGTATATTACTGTTATAATTATTATTTAATACCGTTGAAAGCGGTGGAAGGATTTTATATGATTATCAAAGAAGTTGTCTTGAAGAATTTCAAGATGCACAAAGACCTAACAGTTAAGTTGGGTAAAACCACTCTTATTAGTGGTGGTAATGGTGTTGGGAAAAGCACTATTTACGATGCAGTTCAATTTTGTTTCTTCGGTGAAGATTTAGCAGGTCATAGCTCTGCTGAACATTTTAAGCCTATTATTGACAAGGTTCAAATAACAGGGGTAAACACCTCTATTAAAGTTGTTACAGATGTAGGTTCTTTTACACGAGGTTTTAAAGAAACCTATACTACTAAAGATGGAGAAATTGAAAGAACTCTTACGGGACACAAAGGTTTTTTTAAAATTAATAATGTGGAATGTAATAAAAGCAAATTTGAGATGAAGATTAATTCTCTCATTGGCGATATGGATTCTTTCTCTTACATTTCCAATCCACAAATATTTTTAAATGACAAAAAAAATCCTTGGAAAAAGAGAAGAGCTTATCTTCTTGGTGATGCAGGTAATCTTAATGAATTAGAGGATAACCTTGCAGAGATTAAGAGTGGTATCAAAAGTATAGATAAGTCTCTTGTGGAGTTGCCAATCAGAATTGACGAGGTTTATAAGGGTATTATTGAAGTAGATAGCTCTAAAGAAGATGTTGAAAAAGAAAGTGATGTTATTAAATCTAATATTACAACTCTAAAAGAAAAGATTGCTAATTTAAACAGTAAATCCTCAACATTAACACTTAAAGAAGAGCTGTTAAATAAGAAAAGTACTCTTAGCGAATTAGAAAGTGAAGCACGCATTAAGTATGAAGAGAATCTTAAAATTGCAACTGCAAATCTTGGAAGTGCAAGAGATGAATTTGGAGAGTTGGAAAATATTCATAATAAAAAATTTAAGGATCAAAACCAAGAGTACCAGTCAAGCCTTTTTGCTCTTCATCTTGATAAGAATGAACTTGGAAAAGATATTGCTATTCTTATGGATAGGAAATTAGAAGCTGAATCTATTATAGAAAGTTTCCGTGAGCAGTGGCTTAAAGAGGATAAGAAAGGTTTTATGCAAGATGACAAATGTCATGCTTGTGGACAAGATTTACCGGATGAGTTGCTTGAAGCTAATATGAAGAGTTTTAAGCTCCAAAAAGCAAATACTAAAAAGGAAATTGAAGAGAGTGCTGATAAGGCTAAAGCTGATTTAGCTGAAATCTTAGAATCAATTTCAGAAATGCAAAAATCACTTGTTACTTGTAATACCAAAATTAAAGAAACTGTAAAATTAAAAAATGAACTTGAAAAAGATTATATTGATAATATTTACAGAAATCCAAAGCTTGAAGCTACAATAAAAGTACTCTCAGAAGAGGTTGATAATCTTAGCCTTGAAACTTCACCAAAACAAACTACCTTAGAGGGTGAAATCGCAAAGCTTGAAATGGATTTATTAAAAGAAAATTCAAGTAGTACTACGGAAACGCTTGAAAAAGAAGTTAAAAGGTTGGAATTTGATTTAGAGAAAGTATATGAGACTCTTGCAATTTTTGAGCAAAACGAAAAGAAAAATGAATTGATAGAGGAGTACCGAAAACAAATGCTTGGAAAAAAGAAAGAAATTGCCAAACTTAAAAAACAAAAGTTAGAAGCTGAAACGGCAATTGGGAATGAAATCGGTAGGGTAGAGGGAAATGTAAACAAGAATTTTGAGAAAATAAACTTTGAGTTCTTTAAAAAGAAATTAAACGGTAATACGGAATCAGTTTGTATACTTAAAATGGATGGTATACCTTACGAGATACTAAACACTGCTTCACAGATGAATGCTTGTGTAGACCTTGCAAGAGGCTTATCTAAAATGGCAAATAAAGAATATCCTATTTGGGTAGATAGAATGGAAAGTGTGCAAGACTTAATCCCTGTAGATACTCAAATGATTCAGATTGAAGTTAATAAAAATAAGAATGGGAAAATTAACCCTTTAAAAGTTGAGGTAATTGATGAATAAAAAAAATGCACTAACGGTTGTTCCAGAGTTAAAAGCTCTAATTAAGAAAGATAAGATTATAGCCCGTTATCAAGAGTTTTTTAAAGATGGCTCTATGTTTTTAGAGGGTGTTTTAAGTGCTGTTGTTCAGTCTAAGAAGTTGCAAGAATGCTCCCTTGAGAGCATTATGAACGCTGCTATGGAATCGGCAAAGTTAGGTTTACCAGTAAATAGCCAATTGGGTTATAGTTACCTAGTTCCTTACAAAGGTGCTGCAAGTTTTCAAATAGGTTACAAGGGGGTGCTACAGCTTGCAATAGAGACAGGGGAGTATCTAAATATTATAGGTTCACCTGTTTATAAGGATGAATTTGTAAAGTATGATCCTTTTTCAGGTAAACTCTATTACAATGTCCACGAGGGGCATGATTGTGATAGGTACAATAATGGGGATATTGTTGGGTATTATGTAAAATTTACACTGAAAAATGGCTTTTCAGCAGAGTTATACGCAAGTGAAAAAAGTTTAATTGAATTTGCAGAGGAATATTCGGAAGCTTATAAATATGATCTAAGGGAGGGTTATAAATATTCCCCTTGGTCAACAAATAAGTCCTCAATGTGCATAAAAACATTGCTTAAAAGATTAATTAAAACTTTTGGGATAATGTCCCCTAGGCTTATAAAAGCTTTATCATCAGAAGAGATGCCAGTTGAAGAAATTGAACCCGAAATAATTAAGCCTTTAGGTGAAGAGGTTAAAGAAGCTGATAAAGGTAATTGTCCCATCTAATGGACATCTTACGAACAATTGGTAGTGGTAGTTCCGGCAATGCTTATTTAATTGAGGTTGCCGGATTAAAAATTCTTTTAGAATGTGGTTTCGTGTATGATAAAGTCTTGAAAGGTTTAGATTTTATCATACCGGATTTAATAGTAGTAACACATGAGCATAACGACCATGCAAAGAGCTTAAAAGAGTTTGCTGATAATGGTGTGCCTGTAATCTGCTCTAATGGAACTGCAAAGGCTAAAGGATTAATGCCCTACCAATACAAAACAGAGTATAAGAGTAAAAGTATTAATATTAGGCTTTTAGATGCTGTTCATGATGCAGTAGAGCCTAAAATGATATTGATTGATGAATTAGAAAGTAATAAAAGGCTATTCTTTGCGACAGATGTTTCAGAGGTTAATGTAATAATTAATGATATTACTATACTAATGATAGAGGCAAATTGGAGTAAAGAAACTTTAAATGAAGATTTAATATATTCTAAAAGAAGTGTGCACACTCATTTCTCTTTAGAAAAAGTAGTAAAATTTCTTGATACTATAAATGTTAAATCGATCTCAAATATCTATCTAGTTCATTTATCAAAAGAAAACTCAAACAGTGAGTATTTCACTAAAACTATAATGGAGCATACAGGAATTAATACTGTAGCGTTGAAAGGAAAGTAAAATGTTAAAAGAAATACGAAACGGAAATACACATAAAATAATTTTTAAAGGTGACTATCCTACTGACAAGGAATGTGTGGAAGATGCTATTAAAAAAGGTATAGACCTTAGAGGGGCTAGTCTTTTGAACAAAATTCTTTGTGGAATAGACTTTAGCGGGATAGACCTTTCGCAAGTAATGTTTAGAGGTTCAGACCTTAGAGATTCAATATTTTGTGGGGCAAAATTCGGAGGCACAAATTTCATGTTTACGACATTGGGTAACACAAATTTCAACAATACAAACCTTGAAAAGGGTAGGTTTTTTGGTGCAGATTTTAATAATGTTATTGGTATTATAGCAGGTTATTATGGAAAGAATCACAAGCTATTAATGTACTCTAAGAGTAAAAAGGTTGTAATTATTAATTTTAAAGCAATTCCCCCCTTAGATTTTAAGGTGGTAGTACAGAGGAAATATGGCACATTAAACAGTACTGATTATATATTCTTCGCAAATAGATGTGAATGGTTTGAAGAGAAAGGAAAGTAAGATGCAAGATGAAGTTTTAGAGATTCCGATAACTACACAGAGAAGAGAAATATTAAAACACCTTAAAAAAGGTAAAACAATAACCCAATTAGAAGCATTGAAACAATTTGGTTGTATGAGATTAAGTGCTAGAATTTGGGATTTGAAAGATTTAGGTTTTAATATTGGAAAGAATATGATTAATAGAAACGGCAAAAGATATGCTAAGTATTATTTAATAGGAAACGGAGTAATTGATGGACGATGTATTACGACTAACAATAGTTAGAGGTTTACCCGGTAGCGGTAAATCAAAGTTTGCAAACTCATTGAAAGGTGTTGTAACTGTAGACGACGATTCTTTCTTTGAAACTGATGATGGGTATAAGTTCAAAGAAGAATATTACAAAGATTCTTTTAAGTATATTCAAGCTATGGCTATGTATCATTTATTTAGGGGTAAGAGTGTAGTGGTTACAAGCCCCTTTATTAAAGTAAAGGATATAACCCCATTCAAAGGCATTGCAAAGCGTTATAATGCTATCTTTGAGATTGTTGAAGTAAAAGGAAATTACGGTTCAACTCACGGTGTACCGGTTGCAGTTATGCAAGATATGAGAGATAATTGGGAAGTTTACCCTCCAAAAAAGAAAGTAAGGAAAAAATAATGATTACAAAAGAAATTATAAAAGAGATTCACGATAATGCAGTTAAAAAGGGATTTTGGGAGCTAGAGAAAGATAAAAAGCTTTTAGATAGCTTTGACAGAACTACTGCTTTAATCATTACTGAAATATCCGAGGGTGTTGAAGCTTTGAGAGTTGGGAAAAGAGCAAACCTAAAAGCTTATGATGATTCAGATAAATCAAGTGAATCATTTGAGAAGTATATTAAAGATTCTTTTGAGGATGAAATGGCAGATACGGTAATTAGAATTTGTGATTGCCTTGGAGCGTATTCAGAGATTGCAAAAGATAAAAAGGAAAAAGTAATTGATGATGTTATTAGAGTCGCAATAGAGCAATATGAAGAAGTTGTAAAAGTGGAGATTAAAGAACCTAGCATATTTAGAAACTTAAACCTTTGCACATCATATTTAGTGAGGCACATCATAAAAAATGAATTTAGTTTTAACAACTACAAAGATGCTCTAACAACTCTTTACCTAATAGCATTTGACGGAAAGTTCAACCTTGATTACCATATTAAAGAAAAGATGGAGTACAATTCAAAAAGAAGTGCAAAGCACGGAAAGCTATTTTAATCATGACTGATAAAAAATATAAAGAGTCAATAGAACGACTAGAAAAGATTGTTGAAGATAGAGTATTGAGCGGAGAGTGGAAGAAAAATAAGTATACTCATGGCTTAACAAATGGGATTATTTTAGCCATCTCAATATTGAAAAATGAAGAGGCAGACTACCTTACATTATCCAGTTCTTATGAAGATGATATTCATTTTTAGTGAGAACATTTTAAGAGAAAATAAATATTAATTAAAATAGGAGAACTTTATGAAAATTTTTTTTGATACTGAATTTACAGGACTGCATCAAAACACCACCCTTATAAGTATCGGGTGTATAACAGAAACAGGACAAACATTCTATGCGGAATTTGGAGACTTTGACGATTCACAGGTTGACAGCTGGGTGAGGGACAATGTTATTAAACATCTTAAATTCCATGGTAAAGAAAAGAAAGAGTGGTGTAACAACGAGACACTTGAAGCCGGAACGGACAATGCCAAAACGGAATGTTACGGGAATAAGAAGTTTGTTACAGACTGCTTAAAAGAGTGGTTTAAACAATTTGACAAGGTGGAAATGTGGTCTGATTGTTTGGCGTATGACTGGGTGCTGTTTAATGAACTTTTTGGACACGCCTTTAATATTCCGAAAAATGTTTATTACATCCCGTTTGATATTTGCACACTTTTTAAAGTTTCCGGTGTTGACCCCGATGTAAACAGGGAAGAATTTACAGGTTGCGTTGTTGGAGCAAAAAAACATAACGCTTTATGGGATGCACTGATTATTAAAAATTGTTACGATATTTTGACGAGTCCTAACAGGAGAATTTAATAAAAAGGATTCACACATACACACTCCATTAATTATATTAATAACGGTAAGCGTATGGTTTAGTTTGGATACCATACAATTACCGATTTAACAACTAATTTTCAAAGCCAAATTAACTATACGCATTGTTATAGTGCGTTTTTAAATAAATTATTATGACACCAAAAGAAAAAGCAGAAAATATTTTAAATAAATATAGAACATTTGTAGTAATGTGGAGTGGAGATATACAAACCACCAACGAAAATGTAAAACAATGTGCGTTAATTACGGTTGATGAATGCATAAAATTACTTAATCTTATGGATGGTGGTTTTTCTTTTGAAAAAGAAATTGAATTTTGGGAACAAGTGCGTAATGAGATAAATGCACTATAACACAGGTGAAGCGAAATAAGCCTGTAACTACAAAGTCGGTAATTTACAAAAAATTACGATATATATAGAACTGATAGGACGGAATGGTGTTTACTGACCACCATATTCGCACCGTCCTTGAAGTTCTTTTAATGAAAGCAAAGGAGCTATAATGGGTACAACTAAAATTGATTACTCTAAGAAAACCTATTTCAAGCATTATAATGAGATGCGACAAGATCCAAGGATTATTCGAGCAGAACTAAAGCATAAAGAGTTTGTCTATGCAGTCTATTACAAAACACTTGAAGTATTAAGAGGAACTATTAACTATGAATATGCAATAGAAGATATTCCAATTCTTGCAGATATAATAAGAATTGATGCAGAGATTGTAGAGTCTATAATTAAAGACTTTAAGCTATTCACCATTAATAAAGATTTCTTCTATTCAGAAGAGCTTTCAAGCTCTCAACAATCCTATGAAGAGAAAGTTATGAACAGTACAATTAACGGAATTAAAGGAAATCTAATAAGACATCACAAATATGACAAAAAAATATTAGACAAAATGAGTGATAGTGAAGTTTTACAACTAAATTCCACTTTAAAGGGTTGTTCTCCCCAAAACATCGCCCCCGACATCGCCCCTGAACTCCCCCCTGATGTCGCCCCCGAATCCTTGCCTGTCGCTAATAGAATAGAATTAAATAGAATAGAATTAAATAGAACTAAAGAGAATAGAATTAAAAAGAATAAAATAGAATTTAATAAAATTAAACTAAATAAAACTAAGAAAAATAAAACTAAATTAAATTCTTCTAAACAAAAAGATAATACTATGCAAGCAAGTAATATTAATATTAATCGTGAGAGTAACAACCAAGAAGAACTAGATAATCTTAGTTTGAAAGATACGGAGGTTCAAAAGGTTTACTTTGGTGGGGAAGTCGAGCCTCTTTGGCAGGAGTATTTAGATTTTCGTTCTGAATACGGATTGCCGGTTAGCGAATATGAGTGTGAATGTTTAGTAAGTGATTTAAAAAATATTAGCACAGAGAGTAAAGTCCAAATGGAAATTTTACAAAGGTGCTTAACTCTTGAAACTAAAAACTTTAAAATACCGAACAAGGAAAAACCTAGTAGTTACGATTTTAAGGGGATTACTGAAAACATAATTGAGGAAATGGAAGAGAAAGGCGTAGGAGAGCCGGAAGAGGGGCAAGAAGAGAGTTTAGGGGGTGAAGTGGTAGCAAAAGAGGTTGGGAAGGAGGATAAGCCTAAAAAGCGTATTAAACGGAAGTTGAGAGATATGGGATATGTCCCCCCAATAAAAACAGCTTTCGGTAAGTATATTAAAATGCGAGAAGAGATTGAGGAGAAAGAGTTTGATAAAAATGATAAGTTAGAGATTTGGAATAAATTAAAAACTTACTCAGATAATGAGAACATTTTGATTATGATTTTAAGAGAGTCTTGTGAGTATAAAAGGGTTGAATTTAAGCGAATAGATATTAGTAAATTATCGGTTCGAGAACGGAGAAGCTTAGATGAGTTTCCGGAAGATGAAATTGATGTTAAGAGTCTGGTTAGGACTTATGAGGATTAAAAATGAAAACATTTAACACCTATCAAAAAATAAGTGGGATACCGGCAAAGTATCGTGAATTTAGACCGAGTGATAATGAGGATAAAACTTGGGCTAAGGCTTATGAAGATATTATAAAAATTGTAGAAAGTGAATCTGATGCAATAATAGGTATCATTGGGCAAAGAGGAGGGGGTAAAACGCAACTTGCTTCGTGTGTTGGTGGTTTTGTATTAGTAAAAGCTAAAGCCTCTCTAAAGTACTCTACAGCGTTCGATATTTTCTTATCAATTCGTGATGCAATGAAGAATGGTAATGAGGTTAAAACTATTAGAAAGTTTACTTCACCGTTCTTATTGGTTATTGATGCTTTTGAGGTAACGCATAATTCTGATTATGAAGCAAGGTATCTTGACCATATAATTGATACGAGATACAACGACCTTAAACCGACAATCATTATTGCGAATCTAAAAGAAAAGGATTTATTAAAAAAGATAGGACACTCAAATGCTTCAAGGTTAGAAGAGAGTGGATTCATTGTAAATCTAAAAACAGTATCGAAAAGAAAAAAATATAAATAATAGTTGCGTTATGGATTATTTTTTATTATATTATGTTATGTTGTTAATTTAATAGAAAAGGAGTGTAGGATGAGTATTGAGAGGAAAAAGATAATTGTTGAGCCAAATGAATATTTGCGAGATAAGTATAATTTGAGTAAGATTGAAATCGAAGAATTAAGGAAGGGTATTGAAAATCTTAAGGAAAAATTTGAAGAGTCAAGAGGGCTTTTAATCAAAAAGGCGGAGGAATTGAGCTTTGCAGAGAATAAGTATAGAACGCATAAAGAGGCTCATACTCACTTATTTAAGAGCCAAAAAACTATTATAGATGATTTGGTAAAGGAGAATGGGGAGTTAAGGATAATGCTTGCAAAGCAAAAAGAAGAGCTATTTAAAAGTGCAAAAGAGATGTTAAAATATGAAATTTCGCAAGAGAGATTATGTAAACAAGTAACGGCTCTTAAAGAAGATTTAAAGCCACCACATTTCGATAAGAATCTTAGTGACCCCTTTATTATCCTTGAAGAGAAGAAACGAGGTGAAGAGAAAGACAGTGAAGAGAAGATAAGAACTCTTAAAATTCAAAAGTATAATCTTCAAGTGGAGAATAGGGGTTTAAAGTATCAAATAAGTGATCATCAAGATAGGGAAAAGGGGTATATAAAAACTATACTATCCTTGCAAGGTGAAATTTGTAATTGCGAGGCTCAATATAAGCATTCAGAAGAGATGAAAAAGGGTTCTGATGTTATGAACAGGCGATTAGAGAAAACGCTTAGAAAGAGTATTAAAGAGGTTAAGCGGTTGAAAAAACTTAATTTTAAATTAAGGGGGGGGGAATAGTATGGGTTATTACAGTAAATTTTCTCTTGATGTTGGCAAGCATAATAAGGACTTGCCTATGTATAAGGCTTATATTAGTGCAGAGGCGGGTTATCATTCTTGTTTTAATCAAGAGGTTAAATGGTATATGTTTACCGATGATATGAAGAAAATATCTTCTGAAAATAAAGAAGTTTTATTCGAGCTTACGGTAATAGGTGAAGATGTTGGGGATTTTAATCGCTATTACTTTCTTGACGGCAAAATGCAGGTGGCTAAAGGTAAGATTGTGTATGAGGAGTTTTGCAAGGAGAAGTTAGTATGAGCACAAAACATATTGATGAGGTTAAATTTATACCGTATATGTATTTGATATGGGGTTTAATCGTAGGGGGAATAGCAATAATTGTTCATTACATCCCCTTAATATTTAAACTTTGCACTAGCCATACGCTAAGTGTTATACCCTTGTGGTTTTTTATTAGCTTCATTGTAATAACTTATCTGCTGGGTGCAAATTGGCTTTATGGAGCTTATGAGCATTTATTAAAACATTATAAAATATGGAAAAATCTTAAACCTACTAGCCAAAAAAGATTTGGAGATAAATTTGATGTTAATAATTTAGCAGGATATTGCTATGAAGAGTATAAAAACGCTTGGGAGTGTACTTTTGATGAGTATTATCAGTATTATGTTCTTGATAAAGATATAGAGCCATTAAGGCATACATGGAGTTTTTTTTCAAGGTATAGTATGAAAACATTAAGTTTTTCATCATACGAATTATATTCTGATGCTAAGGAGGCAGATTATAACCTGTGGAAAAAACAGGATGAAGAGAGAATCGAAAAGATTAAGAAAGAAAGAGAAGAGAGTAAGAAGCGGGTTAATAAGGAGGATAACATAATAAAGGTAAATCATGATATTAGCAGAATTCAAATGGAAATTATTAATAAGATGAAAGAGGTTAATTGTGAATATTAAAACTAAATATAATATTGGTGATGATGTTTTCCTAATGAAAGCTAATGAAATTGTAAAAGATAAGATAGTTGGAATTGTACCAGCAGTATTCCTTGATGAAAAGGTGATTGTATACTATATCATTAACTCTTTAGTTAAAAAAATGGTAAAATTGCACATTTTAGAAGATGATATTCATCCCACGAAAGAGAGTTTACTAAAGAAGCTTTCAGAGGAGATAGAAGAAAAGGCTGTTAAAGATTTTTGGAAAGGAGAAAGGAATAACTAATGAATGAAGCAATAATAACAATACTAGGAAGTGTAGTAGTAACAATAATATTATTTGCTATAGCAGCTGGCGAAGAATCATGAGAAAAGCATTAAGGATAAATGTTTGGAATAAGTACAAAAAGCATTGTGCTTATTGCGGAGCAAAGCTTGAATATAAGAATATGCAGGTTGACCATATTCATCCTAAATATCTAGGTGGAGCTAATAATATAAATAACTATAATCCAAGCTGTAGGGGTTGCAACTTTTACAAGAGTACTTATACGATTGAAGAGTTTAGAGAGAAGTTATATAATCTAAGTAAAGTGTTAAGTAAAATATCAGCGGTAAAAACAGCTTTAAGATATGGAATATTAAAGCATAAAGGTTTTAATGGTAAGTTTTATTTTGAAAGGAAATTTAAATGATAAATCTCACAGTTAAACTTTTGCGAGAATTGTCTGATATTGGCAAGAAAGACCTGAAAGAAAGGCTTTCTAAGGGTTCAGCTATTAAGCCTGGTAGCAAGTCACGGAGAGAGTGTGCAGAGGCAATTATCAATAATGAGACTATTCAACGATTATACGCTGAAATGGGGGATATTAGAGCAATGATACCTATTAGATTTATATTTAATAATGGTAACATAGAAAGAGTTGATGAGCTTGAAAGGTCTAAAGTACTACAAAAAATACAAGAAATGGCAGACGATTTGCAAGAGGCTATTGTTGCTGATTTTGAAAGGAACTCTAAATGACTAATGAAGATTTTAAAGGTTTTGAAGAATTGGCTAAAATGTCAAATGAAGAATTAGAGAAAGCTTTAGTAGACAAAACTGATGAAGAGAAACAAAATGCTTCTTATTTTAGAACAGGGTATCAATTAGCGGTATTTCACCTTGAAAATGGCGTTAATAGTGTCATTAAGGGTCTAAAATGCTATTGAACTACCGCAAAGTATTCAAAGAAATTTAGAAAAGGTGGAGAATATGTTTTTAGCGAAAGTTGATTATGCAACAAAAAAAGCTGTTTGTCTTAATCCCTCTTCACAGGGAACCCATTCGGATAAGGAGAGGAAATGAGTGAATTTGGGACAATTAAAGAAATGGAAGCAGAACTTAGGCGTGTAAGCAAAGAAATGGGATACATGGAAGAGAACTATAATACTCTTTGGAGGAAGAATCTTCACTTAGAGCTAGCTTGTGAGTCGCTTAGCACTGCTAAACTTAATATTCTTGGAGAGTGTGTAAGGCTTGAAAAAGAGAATAAAAAACTTAAAGAAGAAATTAAAAGAATACGAGGAGAAGAAATGAAAGGAAAATTCGGTTGCTTATGTATTGATTGTGCAAATAATGTAAATGAAGTGTGTAAGCATTCAAAGCCTCAGTTAAGTCATGATAGCTATGAGGCTAAGGGAATGTTTAAATGTTATAGTTATAGCCCTGTACCAAAGCTTTTCTTCCTTTACGATAAAAATAAAGGGATATACTACCCCGATGGAGCACCAGAGAAGCTTTTAAACTTTGAAGAGATATTAAAGTTAAAAAAGAAAGTGACAAAAAACTCTAAAATGATCTATTGGATTAAGATTGTAGAGGCTACACCGGAATTATTGGCTGAAAATAAGATTAAAGAGCTTGAAAGGGAAATTAAAATCCTAAAAGGAGCTAAAACTATTACTACCCAAGAAATTCCAAAGATTGAAAATATTAAGGATACTTTAGACAGTTGCCTTAATAATACTATTAAAACAAAAACAGAAGTTAAACAATAAGGAAAAAACATGGCTAGTATATGCGACATTCTAAAAGAAAAGCTTGATGAGGAGATAGCTAAGGATATCCCAAAAAACCTTGACAAGCAATTCTGGGAGATTGTAGAAGAACGATTCCCACACTATTCTGTTAAGTGGTATCATGCACATCACTATGAAATGGGGAGAAGATATGTTATAACTAACAAAGATTCTAAAGAATCCTTTGAAGATACAATTTCCGATTATGAACTATTTGGGAATGATTATAGAAATAAAACCCAAGTATTGATACGATGCTTTAAATTTATCGAAAAGATGATTGAGGAGTACGAGAATGACTAAAAAAAATATCAAAGATAATATCCCGAAATCATTTAAACTTTTCGGACAAACTCTCAAAGTAGAGTATGAAGATGATGTTCAATATACAACTGATGCTACCGGTTTAGCTAAATACCGACAAAATATAATTTCCCTACAGCCAAGCACTAAACAAACACCGCTTACGCAGTCAATGCTAAAGCATAACTTCTTTCATGAGCTTACACACTTCTTACTAAATTTCGCAGGAGAAGAGCAGTTTGATCCGCCTCTTCACCAAAGAGAATACCTTGTAGACCGTATCGCAGGACTACTTCACCAAGCTATAGAAACTATGGAGTTTTAATAATGACTAAAAATCAAGAAATCGTAATCGCTCAAGCACTTGAAGCAGGTGCTCATTCAGCCTTTGAACAGGTTTTCCATATTAACCATAACATAGATAATCCGCCAGGGCTTAGAAGAGACCTAAGCTATCTAAAAGCCAAGTATTTTGGATACGAAGCTGTCGCACAAGCCTACCTTGAAAGCCTATCAGATCCATCAGAAGAACATAATGTAACATTTAAAGATGTTTTCGAGGCTTATGAAGAATTGTTTATTAAACCAGTTGAGGTATGTAATGAATAACCCAAACCGTAATATCGTCATAGGAAACATAGGTCACAACCTAACCAATGAAGAGCTTATGCTCATAATCAACCATAACGGCATTAAACTAAACTATAAAATGTCTAAACACGAATACGCCATTATTCAAAATGTTCTCATTGCCGTTGGAGTAATGCAGGTATTCCCACCATTACCAGTGGAAGGAAACAACGATGAATAATGACACCTTACTAAGAAAAACCCTCATCCATTGCATTAATACAGAGCAAATAAAAGGTCTACCAGAGGGCATAACCGCTAAAGCTATTAAAAAACTTGGATTACCCACAAATACTATTAACCTAATGAAAGAACCCCTCAAAAACCTTACAAACAAAGACCTATTCCTTAAATATCATATACACAAAAGAGAACGGTTCATTATCGAAGAAACTCCCAAAAAGTTTTGGTGCTTATCCCGTACATCCTTGAAAAATTATCCCGTAGATTTTTTGAGGGAAGAACCGTAAGCCGTACATTTCTCAAATATAGAGTAGAGAGTTTTGGAGGGCTTATTAAATATAATTAGAATATAAAGGGGGTACACCCAAGGGTGGTAGGGGGGTCTAGGTATGTAGGTAACGAATATAATACAATAAGGAACCACCTTACGGTGGGATATTATAGGGGAACAAGTCGGGGACTTATTCTAAACCAAATACAACAACATTCCCCCAACCACCACCAGCAACCCGACCACCACCAAACAAGGTTTTTCCACCATCAAAAAGCCAATCCCTTGAACCGGATTTTTCCCACCATCAACCAACGATTTACCCAACTGCTCATTTTACCACCATTTAAGCCATTTACCATATCACACAATGTAAACAAATAGAACAATACTCTAATTTTATGAATAGCCTAAACGATACTAAAAACAGCAATTAGTTAACATCTGCCAGTAGGGGAGTAGTTTACAAATTGTTAGTAGTAGTATTATCTATGTAATTAATAGCTTTTGTAGGTTGAGAGTAGAGTGTGTAAGCTCCTACTAAGTGGATGAATACTTAATTAATCTTAATAGATACTTAATATACTGTTAATACTCTAATAGTTAACGCATCTCTCATGCAATAATCATACTAATGCAAGGGGATAGGCTGTAAGAATTGCTCTAAAACATACCAAAAAGGGCTATTTAATCTATTTCTTCGTATTCCGCTAATTCCGAAATATCCCGTTTCATAATCTCTTTTAGGTTTATCTCTATTTTGCGAGTCTCTACAATGTTGTTAATCGTGATATTATCTTGCGTATTTATCTTCCCACGCTCCAAAATTGCCCCTAATGATGCGTATGCAGCACTTTGAGCTTTTAAAAGAGAGATTCCGGCACTGCTTAAAGTACCGGTGTTGTTGCCTTCGTTGTCGTGGGTGTAATAGTAGTCAGGATAGGGGAGACCATCGGAGCTTGGCAAGAGTGTTGTTAGAGCTAAGTCACTGTATCTTTGAGACTTAAGCCGCTTAAGATTTGTTAAGTATGCATTAACCTCTCCAAATTTACCCCCTAAATTGTAAATCAAGTGCAGGTTAGAAGAGTTGAAACAATGCGAAAATACGGTATCAGTAGTGGCAAAAAGAAATAAACCGGTAATAATGCCCGATCTAGCTATATTAGAGAGGTTATATATAGTTTTACTTGCGTCCTCTGTTTGTAGGGGAGTAGGGAGACTATTAATAAACTCTTGGTCTATGTTGTTTAACTGTATATTGTTTTTGATGACAATTTCTTTGCCTCGGAGAGTTTTAGTAATATTCATGATTTCATCCTTGTTAGATTTTACATTTATACTATAATATACTAAAATTACCCTCTACAGTGTTAATTTACTTGTTTTTGGTTATTTGGTGTTGTAGTCTATATGTAGTATGTTGAGGTGATTATATACAAAATATAGTGTCTACCTTGAAAGGTTTTGGCAATATTTAGAGAATTATTATTTATTACAGAAAAAACGCTCACAGAGAGTGCTTATTTTGCTTATATCTCCCTTATATTGATACTATGGTATAGGTAGTGTTTACCCCCTCTTATAGAGCTTTATAGAGCCTCGAAAGGTTTAGATAATATATGTGTGGTATCTGTGGGGCTTATAGTGTTGTTGCTGTTAGTAGTACTATTATTGTTGTTAGCTCATTGGTGTTTTAATGCTTTTTGGTTTACCTTGCAATATTTTTGTTTTGTGCAGCTCTTTTTTATAGTTTTATTCTTAATTTCACTCTCTTTTATTATTATAGTTATTACTATTTATAACAAATTTTCTTAACCTTGAAAGATTTTTACAGTATTTAACACTTTTTTATTTATTTCTTACTATTAATTTTATACCCTATATGGTACTACTTGACACATACGACACACTATATTGTGATGTAGAACAACTTTATTCTTTTTTGGTCTACAGTTAGTTAAATAAATACTATAAAGTAGTTGACATTTATCTATAATTATGGTATATTATATGTATGAGATGTGAGGGACACATCAAAATTTTTTAACCACTGGAAAGGTGGAGAAGATGAATAAAAGACTAAGACTTGAAAATAGCTGGAAAGATGAGCTTTCCAGCTATGGAATTGAAATCTCAGAGGTAAGCTCTGAGATATTGGAGAAAATAGAAGAGTCGTACGCTGAAGCGTACGACTCGCAAGACGAGCCATATTTTAATGGCTCCGAACTCGGTCAAGAGGTAACTAATTACCTCCTTGACCGCTCAGATGATAGGTCTTTGCTGGAGCCTAACCGCTCCAGCAACGCCAACTATTTAGTTGGTGATGGTTTTTTTGTAGACTCAAATTTGAGTCTACAGTACAATCTAACCGGTGATATTGCCGGTTAGTATAATTCATAGGGTAACGGCTATATATATTAGCTGTTACCCTTTTTTACTCTAATCTGGAAAGGTGGAGAAGATGGAAATCTTAAAAATAGCCCTCCTACTCCTCCAGCTCAATAGCGGAGAGGTGCAGGAGATCAAGAGCCAGTACACTGATGATAGTGTAGCGTTGGCTCTTGTAGAGGTAGTTTTTGAGAGTGCTGCAACTGATGGAGATGTTGCAGCACATGGGATTAACTATATTAGTAGTGCCAGTGGTGCACCTATTGATATGGTTAATGCAGATTATTTAGATTGCGGGTACATGGACGAAACAGCCCGCAATTTTGGAGAGGAATAGTATTTTGAAAATTTACAGATTTTTAATGGCTCTAGGTATGAGCTATTGTATATATGTTGCTATCGGGCTAATGGTAGTAACATGGTAAGAGAGTATATTTTTTCTACCGCCTGCATAGTTTTTATTGCAGCGTGGACGGTAGGATGTTTAATTATTTTTTAATTTTTAACGCCCGAGAGGGCAAGGAGTTTTTTGTTATGAAAATCTTAACAATTAACAGCAAGATGAGTGGTACAGGTACTATTCACGACCTTGCTAGTGACCAGTACGACCGAGTAATAAAATTTAAAAAAGGTGAAAAATTTTGTGTCATCTTACCGGCTTATTTTGGAGATTGGAGCACTAATTGCAGGAGTGAGGAGGCTGCTGTTAAAAAGGCTATGCAAACAGAGCATAGCCAAGTAATCGACACTGAGGGGCATAGATACGCCATTTGTAACGATTATTTAGAGAGGATTTAATACCCCCACATCATATAGTATCTCTTACACGGGGAGATACTATATATAGTTTGCCGTAAAATTAGATAGAATTGTTTCTATCTGAAAGAATATTTTTTAAAAAATCAGGCTCATGTTAAGAGTGAGCCTTTAACGAGAGGAAGTTGAAAAATGGAAATTACAGATAAATCCATAATTCCAGAATCAAAAGAATTCGCAAAATGCGAATGTGGTTTTTTTCTTAGTTCGCTAAGGTGTACACGATGCGGTGCAGAACGGGGATCAAAACCCCTTGAATATACTTTTTCAGAAGTCGAAAAAATACGGGCGGGTTCCTAAAGTTTTCTTTTCAGAGGGATTTTTTTAAATCTCTCTTATAAGCAAATTTTTAATTTAAAGAAAGAGGATTTTTATGTTGCTAACACCTGAAGGCTTTTACATGGTCCCGGTCGAAGATCTACCACGGCGAGGGGCAAGACGGAATGAAAATGTTTGTCATTTTTGCGATGCTAGGACGCTTTGTATTGAAAATGTGGACAACTGGTGTCGGAAACATCGGTGTATGCCTTATGACGTTAAAACTCCTGAAGGCGTGGTAATTAAGGGCAGAGATAAACAGATAGTTTACAAAAAAATACAAGATTCTCAAAACTAGAAAGAGGTTTTTTATGAAAGATTCAGATAATTTTTTTATGGAGAGTGCAGCGGTTTGCAAAAAATACGGCGTAAAAAGTTTAAGTTTACGATCAAGTATAACCCGCAGAGCTATTAAAGACGGGCTAGAAGAGGAATTGAAAGAAATTGTTGAAAAATATAAACATCTTTTCACAATTGTTAAAGAGGTAACTTTGCGAGACTTTAAAGATGTAAGGTTTATTTGTCATAGTGTACATAGCAGGTTTGATATTTATGTAGAGAAAGAGTTATATTAATTTTTAACGGGACAATTGCATTTTTGCGATTGTCCCTTTTTTTATTGGAGGTCAGAAGATGGGAAAGTTTACAATCGGAATGTATAGAAAAGGTGAATCAAGTGTTTATACCGCTTCAACGGTTGAAGCGGAAACCGTGCAAGGTGCAAAACAGAAAGCATGGGATATTTTAGGAAAAGAATTTTATACAGCTTGTCAACTTTATGAATGTTTACCGGAAGATTTAATAATTGACGATATGGAAACGGTGATTTATCCAAAAATAGAAGCGATATGGGTAGAAAATTATAACATTGGCACATATACCGAGACCACAGAGGATGAATACGACTATTTTTTGGAATGCTTACCGCCGGAAAAGTGGAAAACGGTAAACGGAGTAAATATTTTTAGAATGTGTGAATATGCGATAGGTAGCATTACAGAGCATTTTATAAGAGTAAAAGATCACCTGGATAATAAAAAAACTCATTATTTTCGTGCGCATCTTGATACAACGGCAACAGATTACAAACAAATAGCAGAGGATATACACAATATTTTAGATGAAATGGAGTTAAAAGAAGATGATTAATATAAATAGTATTTCAACTTTCAGCTTTGAAAATTCAGAAAATACAATATTACAGGCTATTTGCAGGGTAATTTTAAAACGAACAAGTAGAGGAGCAGGCAAAACCGATATAATTAAATATATAAATCACTTGGAAAATGATACATACCGGAAAAACCCCGCAATGATAGAAAAATTAATTGAATTGAAAGGAATAATCTAATTTTACTAATTTGTTTCTACAAAAAAGAATAAAAAACTAAAAAACAGGATGAGCCTAAAAGTTCCCCGTAACAAGGGGAACCGGCAATTCTAAAATAAATAAAATAATATTTGCGATATATTCATAAATGTGGTATATTATAGATTATTATTATTAATTAACCAGAGGAGGTTGTTTTGAAGAAGTTGGAAAATCTATTAAAAACAGTGGGATTGTCAATTGATGGCGATAGAATTGTCAATAAAGCGGGGGAAAAGCTACCCTGTGTATTCCTTGACCAAAAAAGGGTTGAGTGTGACGCTAGTTTTTACGGGCATTTAACATATCTTAAAACTAGTACTAAAACCCCGCTCGGAAATGTAATCATTATTCAGCGGTGGAGTGGTGCAGGGTCGGAACGGTATAATATAGAGGCTGAATTAATTAGCTATGAAGAGATTCAAGAGGGGCTTGAAAAACTTAAAAAACTAAGTGCAGAAATTGAAACTATAAAAACTAAGTATGGGTTAATTTAAAATCTTAAGTCTTGTAATATGTAAAAGTATTGCAAGACTTTTACAATTTTAAGGAGAAACAGAGAATGAAAAAAACAGTTTTAAAGAAAATATCTATTCTTGATCGGTGGGGGCAACGCTTTTTTAATCGTTGTATTAAATCTGGATCAATGAGCCGTGAGGATTATTTAAACCTTACATTTATTTCAAACAGGATTAAAACCCTTGAAAGAGGTGTGAAATGAGACACAAAAATTTATTAGATTATATTATGATGATGTTTTTCTTACTCCTGATAATCTTAATGGCTTTACCGGTCATTAATGCAATCCAAGAGCTTGGAAAGCCTTTAAGCTCTTCTGATATGCTTGTAAATGAGTTTGAAAGAGAAAGAAAACGGACATTTCAGAACCATAAATAATCTAAAAAACAGGATGAACTTTAAAATTTAACATTAACAACGGAACGGGGAAAAATGACAAAAATTAAATATATTATTAAATCAGGTGCAAAAGAATCCGCACTAAAAATTGATCCACAGACTGGAGATGTGGAGCTAAGAGTTGAAAGGGCTTTAGTGGGTTTCGCTTGGTATGTGATTCGGAAGCTAGAAATAGCAAACGATAAAGTAAAAGAGTTGAAGTCTACAAGTTATAAACTACGATTTAAGCTAAAATGTGATTACGGGGAACTTATAGACCAATTGCAAGAGCCTATTGAATTATTGGAAGTGATACCGGTTTCTAGTTTTTCAGGGGGCTTATGGACTCTCTAAGCATTCTTAATATTATTATTTGGGCGTTTGTTGGGATTACTGTAATAAGTGGAATGGTTTGGTTTTTGAGCCTTAAACCGTGTCCTTATTGTGGTGGTAGAGATATTTATGAGATGGACGGGGAGAGCCATTGTTTAAGTTGTGGAAAATCATTTTAAAATTTAGAAAAGGAGGTAGCTATGACAGCTACAAGAAAATTTATCGGTGTATTAGCATTAACAAATTTCATTTTATACTTTGGAACAATGTATTATAGTTATTACTATTTCATACAGGGCACATTTCAATTGCCAGTAGTTCACCCATTAAAGCTAGTATGTAGTGTTTTAATTCTCTCACTGCTTGTTTCCAATAAGTCACAGACTAGTAATGATAGTAATGATAGTGTGATTATAAGCGGTTTACTAAGTAAAATGATAGCATTTTTAGTTGTAATAGCTATGGTTTTTATTATTAATATTATTAAATAACAAGCTTAATTTTAAAAACAGGCTTAACGACGGACGGGGCGAATTTGTCGAAAGGGGCGAATAGCCAAAAAACATTAATTAAAATAGGAGAACTTAATAAAATGGATTCAATAGAAGATATTAGAGAAAAAGCACAAAACAAAGATATTCCCTGTGAAGTGTGTGAAGGGGAAACAGTTAGAACCGCAATAACCTATAATGGAATCAAGATTTGTCATAACTGTATGGATTTTTTCCATGTACAAGCAAAACTTAATAACAGGACTTGGGAAAAAGAAATCGACTATCAAACGAAGTATCTTTGCAATGGTGAATAATATGGGGAAAAATAGGATTCTAAGCGGAAACCTTGCGACTGTAACTAGACCTAATGGAAGATGTTTGAAAGGTCTAAGGTTTAATTATTGCAAGGATTGTGGAAAGAGAATTGAGAAACCATTTAGAATTTGCAGAAAATGTAAAAGCGATAGAGCATTTATTTATAAATTACAAAGAGGAGATTATAATGAGAACTAAAGAAGAAGTGCAAGCCGATTTGGATTATGTACAGGATATGATAGACCATATCCTTGGACTTGCAGAAAAAGCAAAAGAAGAGAATGATACATTTACTCTTAACACTTCTAATAGAGCTATGGGGCGGTATGCTAGAAAACGGGGAGAGTTAAGACGGGAATTGAGGAGGGTTAAAAGTGAAAAGAACTAAACACTATGATAAAAAATTAGACTGGTCAAAACATGAGTTTATTATTAAAAAACACGGAGGGGTTGACCTTGAAACTTACGAGTTAAAAATCCCTGATAGCCTAATGTTTAGGGTAAAATTTACATTAACAGATAATAAAACATTAATAACAGGAGACTATGGCACTTGGACTATTTGCCGGATGTTTGCCCCAAGTGCTGATGGTTTTGTGTCTGTTATATACTGGCTTGAAAAAATGAGGATTGAATCAGAACAAGTTTTAGAAAGTTGGGATTCTGATTTAACGGTTGAGGCGATTGCTGAATATTGGGACGAAATCAAAGACGAGAGCGATGATACTCTCAAAGAAATGTATAGTCGAATGACTGAAATAGCTGAACTCTCTGAAAATGAAGAGGTCTATTACCATCTATGTCAAGATGAGGGCATAGATACCGAGGATATAATTTCTGAAAAAAAACTAAATCCCCATATTGAGATTATTTTTGATGCTTTTAATGAGATGTGCAGGAGGTGCGAAGGTGAGTAGAAAATCAGTAGTGAAAAATTGTTATAATTGTATACACCTTGAATGGGTTGATACGGGGAGTGAATATCATGCAAATAGTGAACCTTATTGTGATGGTCGTCAGTATAAAAATGATTATGAGGAAAAGAAACACCTTGCAATGCTTAAAAATGAAACCTATCTTAAAAAGGGAAAATCGTGTTGCGTGCTTAAAACAGACGAGGTAGAAAATGGAAACTAAACGAGACTGCAAAAAATGTAAATACTATCATACTGAAATAAATAACCACGATATGATAGTTGAATTTTGTAAAGATAAAACAAATCCAAAAGGAAAGCCTCTAGAGGGTGGTTGCGGGCATTTTAAGAGGTTTTTAACAGATAAAGGGAGAGTAAAATGACAGTAAAAGAATTATTAAAAAAACAGAACGAAAAAGCAGAGTATTATAAAAAGATGATTGATGAAGATACTTCTTACGAGAGATTTTGTGCTTTTGAGGGGTGTGATAAAGTTGCAATGGAACATAGCAAATATTGCAGTGAACATCATACTTTAAAAAAGAGGTATCATTTTACAAAAACTAAGCAATGCGAATTTCCATTGTGTGAAAATATGTTAAAGAGCGGGAAATTTTGTATATTACATAGTGTAACTGCTCGAATGAGCCGTATAGGGCTGGGGAATTTAACAGGAAGAAGTGACCCATTAACTCATAATGATAATTGGAAAGAATATGTTAAACGAATGGATGAGCTTGGTCGTTGGACTGAAAAAGAGCGAATTGAGCTTGTTGAACAAGGATTACTCACGAAAGGAGGTGATAACGATGGCGACAATACTAGGAATTGCATTAGTGATTGTGATATTTCATAAAGCAGAGCAAGGTAGAAATCTAAAACCAAAATACGGAAAGATTAACTATCGAAGTAAAAGACAAAATTAAAAATAAATACCACAAACCTATTTAAATAAACTATATTAATAGTAGAATTAATTTTTGGAGGAAAGCATGGCAAGTGTAAACAAAGTGATTCTTATAGGACGATTGGGGAGAGACCCCGAATTAAGAAAAACAACGGGTGGAACAAATGTAGCAAGCTTCTCAATGGCTACAAGCGAGAAGTTTAAAAATAAAAGCGGTGAAATGCAAGAAAAAACCGAATGGCACAATATTATTCTTTGGAGTAAGTTAGCGGAACTTGCTGGGAAATATTTACGCAAAGGTCGGGAAGTCTATATTGAGGGAAAATTGCAAACATCATCTTGGGAAGATAAAAATGGTGGAGGCAAGAAATATAAAACAGAGGTTGTAGCAACTTCAATGCAGTTTTTGGGCGGTAAATCGGATTCGCAAGGCAGTGGAAGCCCTGCACAAGCTTCAAGTGGAGATTATAACCCAAAAGCTCCATTTGGAGAAGATGAAGATTTACCGTTCTAATGCGTAAGAAAGAAAAGGTTATTGATAAGGCAACCGTTGAATACCAACGGTTGCCGATTCAAGATAGGAAAACTCACTTACGCCATATTGCAATGAATTATGAAAAAAGTTGCTCGGAGTATAAAAAGATTTTAATACAGATAGAGGAAATGGGAGAATGATATATATAATTTTAGCATATTTAGCACTTTTGATTGTAATAGGAGAGCTGATGCTCATTATTTTCAATCTTAAAACTAAGTGCAAGCAATTAAAAACTTTAAATTTTTATTATGAAAAAGTAAACCATCTCTTAAAAAATAAGTTGGCTCAATATAAGCCTATTAACCACACTAGAGGAACAGAGGCTTAAATGAGATTATATGGTGTCGAAATGATTAATTTTGAATATAAGTTTGGAATTTTACCGACAATTAAGCTTGGTTGTTTTCGTAATGGTCAAAATGATAACTTTTGCACTCTAGTACCTGTTGTTTATCGTGATGACACAGGGGATAGAGAAGTTTATGATGATTATGATTTTTTCGTTACTAAGGGTAGTAAAGGCAAAAAAATCGCAGCGTTTAGGCTTGATGAAGAGCGGGAGAATGAAGAGAGGGGGGCTATTATTGTAATTAAGGATGTTGAAAAAATTCACTTCAATAATTCTACTCATAAAAAAGTTTACCTTGAAGCTTCTGGCATTAATCGTAATGGTTTAAGCAAAGATTATTTAATTAAAGTTCTTTATTCAGAAGAGCCAATTTTAATCGGGGTGAAGTTTTACCCTAAAGATACTATAGTTTGGTTCACTTTTATAAAAGGCGTATTACAGAAAAATGAGAAGTTGACGGGGGATTTAGTGTGAATATTTATGAAAAAGTTACAGTAAAAGAATATATTGGTCACAAAATAGAAGCGTTGCAAAAGTGGGGTCACATTCTTTCACTAGGGCTTGATAAGTCTGCAACGGCAGAGCGTGAACTTTCAAGGCTTTTTGAAGCTTTTAGTCATATTGCAGAGATTAGGAGTACATTTTATTCAAAATATCTTTCAAGCGATAAGTTTAAAAAGGAAGCCGACAAGATTTTTGCTACAGATTATATTGCTTGGACTAGCTTTTTTGCTGAAAAATATAATCCTCTTAACGAATTAACAGGAAACCCTATAATGGAAGCATTTATCCCCTCACAAAATCAAATAGCCATGTTGCATTTTGTGAATGATATGGTTAATGATGGAACGGGCTATTTAATTGAAGTTGAGCAATGTGATTTGACTAGTGTTCAAGTCGCAATGAGTGCCTATGATTCTTGGTGTCTTTTGTATAAAAAAGATAGAAAAGGGCGAACATTTAGAAAGGGCTGGGGGGCAAGAAAAAAAGAGTTGTTAGAAGAATACTATAAACCAAGTGCCAGTGCTATTAGAGAAGAAAAGCAGGGAACTGTAATGGCTACAATTGCACGAAATTTAAATTTTGTAGACCAAGAGCGAACCTTTGAGAGGATCTTTTTAAAAGATTTTGAGTCAAGTGTAATCGCAGAGGGAGGGGAAAATATTGGTCGTGGTGGCAAAGTAGACCATTTTACACTATTAGATGCAGAGAGTATTGATAAGTTACATTTATCGCTACTTCACCTCTCTTGCACTTCAAGGTGTACGGGGTTAATTACTATTGGCAGTAATCACAGTGATCTTGTGGAGTATTATATAGCAAATAATAGACTATCTACCTTTAAGTTTGGAGAATAGCTTGTGAATGTACAAAAAACTACCACGGGGTTTATTCCAAGCCCCGAACATTATGATGACTTTAATAGTATTAAGAATGGAACTCACTTAACTATTACTATTAAAAAAATACGGAATGTTGCTTTGTTTAGAAAATTCTTTGCATTGATCAATGTAGCTTATGAAAATAGGCAAACTATGGAAGATGTTAGTATAGATGTTTTTAGAAAAGAACTAACTAAAAGAGCGGGGTATTACGAATCTTACACAGATTTAAAAGGTAATACAATTTATATAGCAAAAAGTATAGCGTTTGAAAAAATGGATGAGAAAGAGTTTACAGAGCTTTATAATAAGGTTCTTGATGTCATTTTGGAAAAAGTTCTAATCGGCATGAAAGGAGACGAATTGAATCCACATCTTGAAAGGATATTAGCCTTTGACTAAAAAGTTTGTTACGATCAACTGTAGAGTCTTATATGATGATATAGTTGATTTTCACAAAATTAAATTATTAAATCCTAAAGCAAGAAAAAGCGTAATAATAAATGAATCAATATTAGAGTATTTACAAAACAACTCTAATCTTCTTGATATAAAAACGAATAGAGACGAGCTAAAACTACACCGCAAATTTTATATCCACAAACCCCAACTAGAAGTTTTACATAGTGTAATCAAGGTTACAGACCACTCCATAGCTCTCTTAATTAGAGAGTCTTTTCGCTATGGTGTGGATAAATTAAGAAAAGAATTTCCCAATTATAAATATTTAAAATATGAGGTTATGATATGAGCATAATAGAATCTAATGTAGATTTTAATTATAAACCACGATGGAGAAGTAGCAAAGTTGTCAAAGAAATGCTGTTAGAGAACGGTATTAAATTAAAAGATACTAAAAATATTGAATTTCCCGATGAAACACTTGTTATTAAAGAGGGTAAAGTTGTACTTGTAATACAATACTCTTCCGATGAGGGCAAAGAATTGTTTTTTAAAAAATGTCCTATTGGGATTGCAACTGCTAGAGATGATATTCACAAGTCTATAAGTATAATGAAAGAAAAAGGCTTTGTTTTTGCTGAAAAGTTTCAAGAGCAAGAAGAGTATGAGCCGGAAATGCCTTTTGATTATTTTACACTAGTTAACACTAAACGGAAAGTTTATTTTATACAGGTTATGGAAATGGATAAATATAAAAAGTTAATGGAAGCAACGGAAGATATTAAAATGTTGCAATAAAAAAGGGTGCTATGGGTAAAAACGGTTATAATCATCTTAAAAATACTTATAATGATATAGAAATCTCTTGGGATAATATTGAAAAACTCGGAACTTATTTTTTAGATGCTCAATACAAGGCCACACAGCTTCAATATGAACAGTTAATAGACCGTAAAAAGTTAGAGGCAAACGCTTACGCAGATAAACGAGAGTCTTACCGTGTTTCTGTCCATTTAAAAGCTCTTGAAAGAGAAGTTAAGAAAGAATTAACTGAAACCTATAAAATCCTTTGGGCTATTAGAAAGCATGTTGAGCGATCCTATCTTAAAAATGAAAACTTTAAAGAGGCGGTGGACAAAAGGGCTCGGAAAGATTTTGTTTTTTGGATTAACTCTTTTGCTTGGACTTATGACCCACGATTGACACGACTAGGCATAAACGCAAAAGTTCCACTAATATTATTTCCCCGACAACGAGAAGTTTTAGAAGAGATACATCAATGCTACTTAGATGGAGTGCCGTATTTAGTTGAGAAAAGCCGTTCTATGGGACTAACTGAAATACTTTGTGCTTATGATGTATGGCACTTCTTATATACAAAAGGTTATCAAAAGGGCTGGGGATCAAGAAAGGCTGAACTTGTAGATAAGAGTAAATCACCAGATACGATATTTGAGAGATTAAGGCGGATACTATATAGTACCCCATCAAATATGAGACCTAAATCTTTTAAGAAGAGGGGCGGGGTTAACGATAACAATCTTCGCATAGCCAATCCACAAAACGGAACCTACATTATTGGGGAGGGCGGAGAGAACATTGGTCGTGGCGGTCGTTCGACTCATTACACTGTAGATGAAGCCCCCGCACTAGAAGCCCCAGAATCTGTAGATGCCTCTCTTTCTGAAAACACTTCTTGTCAAGGCTTAATAGGCACACCCAATGGAGCCAACTTCTTTTATCGTAAACGAAATAGTGGCAAAGTTAGAGTTATTACTATTGGTTGGTGGGAAAATCCCGCTATGAATGATTTATGGATTAAAAGAGCTAGAAACATAAATTCATATTTTTATAAATATAAACAGGCTACACGAGATGAAGTCGCTATTGCTAGAGAGCTTGATATTAATTATAATGCTTCTGTTGAGGGAATTATGATTCCCTCTCTTTGGGTACAGGCAGCGGTGGATTTTGATATTAAAACTTCAAATGGTGAAAGATTGGCAGGGTATGACTTGGCAGCAGGCGGTAAAGATTTAGCTACTTATGTATATGGTGAGGGTGTAGTAATTAAAAAAATAGAGAAAATAACAGCTGCAACACCATTACAAGGCACTTGGAAAGTTGTGGATTTATGCGAACGAGATAATGTTGAGCTATTATCTTATGATAGAAATACTATAGGAGAAGATGTTTATCCACAATTGAAAACAGGAGATAGAAAGGTTTATTTCAAATTAAACGGCATTTACGGTCAAAGTCCGGCATCAAGTACACTTATTGAGTCAGAGGGTAAGCGGGCTTGTGATCTGTATCGAAATAAAAGAGCAGAGATTTGGATGGAGCTTCGTAGGAGATTTGAGAAAACATTTTTACATAGAACGGGCGTTAAACGATTCCCTACTAATGAATTAATCTCCATCCCAAACCACATGGAGCTTATTGCAGAGTTAAGCACTCCTCTTTTAGTTCATTCTGCTACTGGTAAAATCGGGGTAGAATCAAAGAGAGAAATGAGAGTTCGTCATGTTGCATCACCAAACTATGCTGATGCTTTAGGGTACTACATAGAGCCGTTAATTGGTAATCCCACGGTAATGGATAATTTCGCATACCAAGACGATAAAGCCGTAAGAGAGATTAAATATAGCGGGTTAATCCCTCATGCTTCTCATGTAAGTTTATATCTTTCAGAAGAGCAATTGTTATATCTCATTATTGCAAGGCATACATATACCAATAATACGATGGAAATTCTTTTTGAAAAAAGATATGATTATCCTGATCCCGAAGAGGTTAAAGCTGATATTGATAAATATTTAGGCGTATTTAGTGAGAATGTTAGAAGTTTTACAGCAAATAAGCGGTTTTTCGACGGGTTAACAGAGGGTAGGCAAACTTTGTGGTATGATTTCCGCAATGTCGGGCTAAGATTACGGCAAAACTATAGCTTTAATTATCCTACAGCTCTACTAATTATGAATAAATTGTTTAAAGCAAACCGATTGATACTTAATAGTACTTGCGACAACACTATAAATCAAATTCGTAATTGGAGCATGGTAAATGGGAAACCTAAAGAAAACCTACACTTTTGCAATGCTGTTTTAGAAATGCTACAACTTTTGGTTAGAGATAATATCCTTGAATTGCCTCCTAAAGATTTGCCTAAAAAACAATTTTACGGAAGAAATGGTACACTATTAGATATTAATATTTAAAACTAAAATGTACCACATATAGCTTTTTTGCATTAAAAACCACAACATCTAGTGTTTTTTTAATATATTATATGTATGAAGTATACAAGCATAAGATGTCCCGGCAAGAAAAATGGTAGGGAATGTAATCACATTCTTGGTGGTACGGCTATTGATACACTAACAAACTACAATTTTAAAAGACCTTTTAACGAGATTCGATATTGTCCTAATTGTAATAGTTTTTGGAAAGTCACGATTTTGGGTGAGAGTCAACCTGTATTTATAGAGAAAACTCTTGATAGAGTTGATTTTGTACCTATAGAGAGCGTTTTTAACGCTTCTATCTGTTTGAGTAAGAGAGTGTAAGTATGATATTTACTGATGTAAAGCCTAGAATAAAAGATACTGAAATATCCCACGAATACCACATATTCCAAACTGCTAAACAAGCTGATTTGTTCGACAAGAAAAGAGGGCAAGAGAATTTTATTTTATATGCTCCAACCGACAACTGGCAAACATGGAGTGCTACAAATATAGCAACTCTCAAAGCAGAGGGCAGAACCCCGAACTACTATAATTTTCTACAATTATATGTAGAGGGCAACGCTGGCAATTTCTTTCTAAATAAAGTTGACCCTCATTTTGTTGATAGAGCTGGTGATGGAATTAAAACTAAACAAGCTTTAGAAGCTCTTTCCCATGCTTGGTACAGTGACAAAGAGCACTTTGATTTTAACGCTTCTTACCTTAGTGCAATCGTTAATGGCTGTATTTATAGAGGTGTTGAAGAGATAAAGATAGCACGAACAGAGGACGAGCCAAGAGGGCGTATTTATTTCGAGTCTCTTTCTCCTATGAGTATAATATTTGATCCTACAAACTTAACAGACGATATTGCAAGAGGTTCCAAGGAAGCTTGGAAAACTTTTTATTTATATCCTAGAGATATGGCAAGCTTTTTCGAGTGGACTATTCCAAATGTGAGGTCAAGGCTTATTGAATTAAGTAAATACGCACAAGAGGCACGGCAGTTCCCCCAAAGATTCGCAGAGTTTCCCATAGAAGAAACATGGGGAACAATGTATCAAGTAGTTGAGCACTACCATATCAAAAAAGAGTATAAATATACAGCTTACGATAGTGCTAATAATGTTCAACTTCCTGAAACTGGTCATAAATTTGGTAGTATGGAGGATTTTGTTGGCAAAGTTCAGTGGTCTCGTTCGCAAGGGTATGATTTACAGCCGGAAGATATTAAGGAAATTAAAATTCCAGTAGAGGTTTTGTATGTGACAACTTTTTGTCCTCAACTTGGGATTGTTTTCGACAATAGAAGAGATGAGCGGCAAATTACAGATGCTAAAGGAAATGTTAAATTACCATTCTTCACATGGTCATATATTACTAAAAATGGTAAATCTGTTGGTTTAATAGACCTTGGAAAGGATATGCAGAATGATATTAATAATCGTGAACAAGCTAAAACGAAAATACTCACGCAAACCCCTGTCAACGGTAAAATGGTGGCACATCCTGATGCTTTCGGTGGGAATGCTCAGAAAGAACAAGAGTTTAAAGAAAATTATACAGATGCAAGCAAGCCTTTCATACTAGATAAATCTGCCCCGCAAAATATAGATATGCTGATGAAAAATGTCAACGGTGCAACTCTTAATCCTGCAATAATGCAAGATGAAAATTCTAAAATATCAATGATGGATAGAATCTTGAGACTTCCGCCCGCTATGCAAGGCTTACAAGGAAAAAGTGGGACTTCCGGTATATTATTTGGGAGACAGGTGATAGAAGGGAATGTTTTGCAGAAAGTGCCAGCATCATCATTAGAGCAGTATCAAAATTATAAGTTTGAAGCTTGGATGAGTTTAGCTATAACCCTTTATGGCGGTAGAACTAAAGCAGAGAGAATGGCAAATTATGATAGAAAATTCTCTCTTGCCGACGGTACTACTAAAATTGCAAATGAGTTTGTCGGAATAGATGATAATGGGCAAGATATTGTACTTAATGATATATCAAAACTTACAAGGGCTTCCGTTATTATTTCACAGTCAAAAGATAATGATTACATGAAGCAAGCTAAGAGAGAGGTAGATATTGCTTATCTTACTGCAATGCCACCTACAGATACTAACCAAGGCTACAGGGCTATTGCAGAGGCAGACCTTGCTAAAAATATGGATGGCGTGACTACCGAACAGGAAAAAGATATTGACGAGATGGCTCAATCTACAATAAGAATAGCGAAGAAAAATTTACTTTTGCAAGAAGCGGGGCTTGATCAGCAGTTAGAGCAATTGCAAACGCTAAAAGAGCAAGCTCCTCCTGAAATGGGTGGTAGTGGTGGTGGAGGAATGCCTAAAGGAGATGTTGAAGTTCCTGCTAATCCAATGCAAGCCGGACAAGAAAATAGAGTTCAAATTAACCCGAGTCGAACGGGACAACAATAAAGGAGTTCATAAAAATGGGAAAAACATTAGAACAAAACACAGAGCAAGAAGTCGTGAAAGTGGAAAAAACTATTGAAGAGTTGGTGAACGGTACGCCGGAAGAGTTGGCACAAGCAACTAAAATGCTTGAAGAGGCTGAATTTGGCGAGAGTGAAGTAGAAATTCCTGTTGAACAAACAGAAGCTACTCCCGTAGAAACTACTCCTGTAGAAACTGCTCCTGTAGAAACTGCTCCTGTAGTAGAAGCGCCTACCGAACCAGCCTTTGAAGTTATTAATTACCAAGGTCATGAGGTTAAAATAGAGAATCCTGATGGTTTTCTCGGCAGAAAAGATTTTGGTGGATTGATAAAAAGCCATGCACATCTTTCAACTCATGCAAAAAGAATTGAAGAAGAGAATGCTGAATTACGGAGAAAAGCCATAGAGCTTGCAAAGCAACAAGAGGCGTATAAGAAACAAATGGATGAGCTTAAAGAAAAAGCTGTTATCCAGTCTGTACCCCCTGCAACTCCACAAGAGCCAACAAAGCCTGTAGAAACTCCTATTGTAGATTTAAAAGTCCCTGTTAGACCTAACATAAGTCTTGACCCGTTAAGCTGGGAAGATGAAGATAGAGCAGTAATGGAAAAGTATTACAGGGATGTTGATGATTATAACGCAAATCTTAAAGAGTTACTTCTTAAAAAAGTAAATACTCCTGCTTCGGCTCCAATTGCTGAAAGCGAAGAGTTGGTACAGATTAAAGCAAAGCTTGAAAAGTTTGAAAGTGTTGCGAAAAGCCTCGAACAGCAAAAAGAAGAGGCTAGGATTAAAGCCGAAGAGGCTAGGCAGAAAATTGAAATTGATAATTATTGGAATCAGGTGGAGGAATTTAGAAAGGTACATTCTGAATTTTCCACACATAAAGGTTCTATCCGAGAATTGCATAACAATACGCAAGAATGGATGAACCAATTAGCGGTAGCAGCTGGTCACAGATTGCCACCAAACCCTACACAGGCAGAAGTTGAATATTTTGAATCGACCAAACTCAATTTAGCCAACCAATATCTTAGTGGGGATCAGTCACTGGTCAATACTGGTGTTATGCCACCGGCAGATGTGGACGAATATTTTAAACTTAGTGAAGTTGAGAATAAGCGTTTAGAGCTTATTCAAAAAGGTTTACTTGGCGAGAAAGCTTCTCTTCACAATGCCTATGTTATCATTAACGAGCAAAGCGGAACCCTTGACAAAGGTGTTGAAGCTATTGAAGTTAATGCAAGGAAACAGGGGGCTAATGCAATACTAGATATGGCTAGGGGACATCAAGAAAACGATGCAGTCAATCTTCCTACTAATGCAGGAAATACAGGAGTTCAAGCGGATGCAACACATGACCAAGCGTTGCTAAACCAAGCTATAAACGCTTCACCGATAGAACTACAGCAAAATCCTATATTAGCGAAGATTCTCAATGATTATGCTGAGGGGACTGTATCAAACTAAAAATTTGATTTAAAAGGAGAATATTATGGCTACTCCCGGTGTTGGAATGGGGAAAATGGTCGATATAGCAGGCTCAAAGGTTGCTAGTGCAGACAAAGGACTTCTACGCAGAGCGTGGAGTAATAAAATAACGCTCGAATCATTACAGTTTGATTCGTACATGAATTATCCAGCTTTGACTGGTGAAATTAAAGCGGCTAATGATGGAAAGTTTACATCTATGCCCGGTAATATTATACAGAGAGTTACCGCAGAGGGTTCCAAGGGTGCTAGAAGTGTTACTATGCAGTATACGCTTGCACTTAGCGGTTCAGTTTATGAGGGAACCGGTGTTGATGGCACTATGGGGCATGAGGAAGATGTTGCAATGCTTTATTGTAATGCTTATTCCGGTGATTGGGGTAAGGGTGTTACAGGGCAGAACTATGGGGTTGCTTTTCGTGAGAAAAATCCTCTTAAAATCTTTCAGCTCTCAAAACCTCTCTTGGCTCAATATGTTGGTGAGCTAATGGGTAAGTATAAAAGGGAAGCTCTTTGTCAATCAGTATCTCACAACATTGTTGCGGCTGGTATTGGAATTGATCAGATGACTAACTTTAATACTTATGTTGTTGGAAACGCTGCACCTTTTACTAAAATGAGTTCATACGTTTCATACGCTTTGTATATTGCGGATGTTCTTACTAAGATTGCGGGTATTGATGCAGGAGACACTTTGACAGTTAAAACTTTCATTGCTTTGGCTTCGGCTGCTAAAAAAGCAAATATTCGCCCTATTAAATGGGAGGGTAGAGAACTTTATATACTCAATATCAATGATGATGAGTTTATGTCACAGTTCGACCCAACTAATGCGGGTGGAATTGCTAAATATTGGGTAGAGGCTGCTGCTCTTGGAAGTGGTAAACTTAACGAGGTAATACCGGCTGCAAACTTTGTAGTTGCTAATTCCATTGTGATTTGTTCTGATTTAAGAGCACCACAGTGCAAAGTTGATTCTGGTGATCTTGCATTTAGCTATATGCTACCGGGTAGAAACGACCAAAGAGAGGCTCTTATTGGTAAGTTTTACAATGTTGGAATTTTGCTTGGTGAAGATGCTCTTTTTGAGCTTGAAACCGAAGCACCTCATTACGAACAGCAGAGTGATGTGTATAATAAATACACTAATACTGCACAGTGGGGAGCTACTGGTTTTCAGACTCCACTTTGGATGAATGATGATGTAACTTTTGTTGTTGGTCATTCGCAACCGGTTACGAATGCAACGAAAACAAGGCAGGAATCTTCTATGCTTGTTTTCTTTGCGGCTAATGGTGCAGATTACAGCTAAACAATAATGAGTGTAGCCCTGTATTTTGCGGGGTTACACTTTAATTTTAACTTAACTAAACAAAAATAATCCTATAGGAAGGGAATGTTTATCATGAATATTAAAACAGAAAATGCAATGCTATGTGAGGTTGTTGATATACCAAAGGCTCTTAAAGGAGTTCCGCTTGAAGAGATTGGAGAAATTGCAGGTGTTGAGTTCTTGAAACTTAGGCACGCAGTAAAAAGAAAAGATTTTGAGTTAACAATGAGAGGCTTTCAAGGTGGAACAATTTATGAATCAAACAATGGTGATTTTAAATTTGCAAAAACGGTTGATGGAGATGGCAAAGACTGTTTTAGACCTCGGAATGTAACCTTTATACCAAGTAAAAGAACAAAACTTCTTGAAGCGTATGTTCCTGATACTAAGTATAATCGTAAAGTTTTAGCGAATCTGTTTTTTACTCCTGATGCACCTCATATTTATGATAGAAAGGTGCGAGATGAAGTTGAAGAGATGGCAAAAAATCTTGGAATAAAAAAGAAGCTTGAAAAAAATGTTAATGAAACTGTTGTCGTGCTAAGTGCTGATTTAAGTAAAAAAGATAAGGAAATTGCTAAGCTTAAAAAGCAGTTGGAGAAAGTTGAAATCGTTAATAGAACTATAAGCAAGTCAGCGGCTCAAATTGACAGTAGTAAGGTTGAGGCTGAACGAGAGAAGATTTTACAAGAGTGTATTAAGGATGTGGAAAAAGAAAATCAAGACTTGATGAAAGCTTTGATGAAAATGTATCCCAAGGCTTTTAGAAAAAAAGATGAATACTTTGAGGGTATAGTTAAAAAGGCTAAGATTGAGGCTGAAAAAATTTATAAAATTGAGGGATTAAATGTGGACGACTAGACAAGTTGTAAGTATGATTCGGGGATATATGCCAGAAGTGTCGGAGGTTATGGCTAGGGAGTATTTAAACTGGGCTTATTTAAGCCTTGTAAATACCGATACTAACCAAACTATCTTCATGTTACAGGATGGTGATATTCCTTTTCCTACACTTGATTTAGGTCTAAATAAGAAGTATCAATTAGATGCTACCACATTATTAGATTCTGATGGGAACCCGCTAACTCTTGCGGTTAACGGTGTTCCCGTTACAGTTAGAAAGGTTAAGGCTGTCTTTGAAAAAGGAACTATTTACAGACCTTACGAACCGTTTGGCTATGAGTATGGTTCTAACAGTACTATATTTAGCGAGATTCCTGTTCAAAGTATTGCACAAATGGGAACGACTCCTGCGACAATAACTTTTACTGGAGATTTACCTAAGAATGATTGTTATATAGAGTTTTGGTACACTCCAAGACCTTTAGAAACTCCTATGGTGGAAATGCTAATTGATACCGATACATGGCTAAAAGCGTTGATTGATGGAGCGGTTGGGTTTTATGAAGATGTTGCGAACGGTGAAAGTACTAGATTAGAGAAATTCCTTAAAGTTCATATTAAAGATTACAAGTATGAAAGCACAGAGTCTTTAAGGTTAAAGATTCCGGCAAGTTTCCCCCGTAGAGAACTCGGCTAATGGCTAATCGTAGGCGGTTTGCTCCAAAAAGCCGAGCACAAAACAATAGACTCATAGAGCGAATCTTTGATAAGTTCGGTGGTGGTTTGTGTACTGATACTTTCAGAGTTCCCGATAAGAGCTTTGGAAAGCTTCATAATGCTAGAGACTATAAAACAGAAGTAAGAGGTAGGCAAGGCTCATTTTTACATAATAATGCAGACTTTGCATTAATTAATATTACTACTGTTATAAGTGCATTTGCAAGCGGTGGAGATTTAGAGACTTCCTCTACAGGTGATACTTTTATAGTGTATTCGTATCAAGATTTTGATAATAAAGAGATGCAAGATGCTATATATAATAAAGAGCCTCACAAAAAGCCTTTATTGTCGGCTTATGATGTATTTGTGATAACTAATCGGGCTACGAATGAGTTTAAATACCTTGGGAATATTAGTGTTCCGAAAATGTGGTATCCAATTGTGAGAGATGAAACAATAGTCGCTCATAGAGTTGGTGATACAGTTGTAAAAACAAGTGGAAAAGATTTTACTGCTAATTTAAAAGGCTGCTATTGGAATTGGGGCTATCGTGAGGGTACTACTGTTTATGAGCCTGTAAGAGATTTTATTGAAGAGGTGATTGATGAAAATACTCTAAAGATAAGATCTGTTACAGAGAGAGGTGATGAGAACTATGTAAATTGCTTTGTTCAAGGCGTTATTTATGCAAGTTATTATCATCAAGCTAAGAACAGAGTAGTAATGCAAGTGGAAGATAGATTATACGAAAGTTCTATACCTTTGAATGGCTGGAGTGAAATCTACGGAATATACCAACAACGCCCGATGTGGTCGGAGGGATTATTTCATGAGGTGAAAGAAGATTTGCTTTTATCCTCTTCAAATGGTCACTTTAGAATAAGATTTGATTCAACTGGAACGCATTACTGGCAAATAAACACACCCGAACCGGAACAACCGGATTTAATGCCTATTAAATTATTTGGATTTCAAGGCTCTAAAATTGATGATGCAGAGTTTCCTTATGAAGTTGTGGGGTTTCAAGGATATAGCCCTTCCGGTATTAGAGCGGGTAATAAGTACTTTTTTGATGGGAGAATATTATAATGGCTAGACCAAAGAATTTACCTAAATGGGCAAGTGATAAAACTAGACCCTACGGGGTTAATGGGGGAACTATAGACCAACTAGAAAAGAATGGCTATGTTGCAGGGGATTTTCCGAAACATGACGATATTAATAGGATAGGTTGGG
This sequence comes from uncultured Kangiella sp., assembly GCA_964601915.1. Lineage (GTDB taxonomy): Bacteria > Pseudomonadota > Gammaproteobacteria > Enterobacterales > Kangiellaceae. Next base: position 37,146 of record CAZRPK010000003.1, read on the forward strand.
ATTTAGAGAAATGGGTAACTTATCTTGATAAAGAGAATACTGCTTCAACAAGTAGTATTGATTCAATAAGTGACAATTTTACTAGAAGAGCTACAGGGACAGGGGGGAACTATCCACCTCCTGCACCTGCTGAAATTAACACAAATGATTTAATTGATAAAAAAGTTTCTGATATGGAAGATAAGGTTAGTCCAATCTTCCAAAATACAAGCGAAACTGATTATAATGACTTAGAGTTGCTACATAAGAATTTGAATACTAGAGTTAATCGGAAAATTACAAATGCTATAGATACTTTTAAGACTCCTATTATAGCACTTTGTCCTGATATACAAATTAAAACAGTCGTATCTAACCCTACAGGAGAACAAAGCAATTCTATAGTGCAATTTGAGGCATCGGACATAGCTCTTGCACTATTTAACGATACCACAAACACTTTAGATTGGAACTCTACTAAAGTTATACACTTAAAAGGTGTTGATTTAACTTTTATAAATGGAACTGCTACGACTAGCGGGGTAAAGGTTGATTTCCCGCAAGCTAATGATGTTTATCAAAGCGGATTTGCTAGTGGTACAAGTAGCCTAAGTAGCACCCCTACGATTCATATATTTGCTGTATACCAAGAGGGTTTTGCTGTTGGTATTATTGCAGATAATGAAAGAAACGGTGTTAATGCTGTAAGCTCTTATAAGAGTTTTACTAATGATGATAGTGCTGTTTTTGTAAGAAGAATCACAACTACTAAAGTAATTAACACAAAAAAAACCTTGGAAAATGATAATTATAGGTTTATTCAGGCTATTCAAGTTGGTGATGTCGTGTCATACAATGCAGAACTTAGACCACGAACTCCTATTGATACTGACACACCTCTGCTCATCAAATGGGGAGCCGATAGCACAGAAATTAATTTATCCAACATTATCCCTAGCGGAGTACTGCATAAGTATGCGATATTCAGCGAACACCAAGGTTCTGATAGCTTTAACCGCTTCTTTATAAAAGGTAATAACGGAGATACACATTTTGCAAGCGGGGTTATAAAGCAGATTTCAACCGAAATAAGTGCTTTTGATAGTAAATCAAAGGATTTCACCTCACAAGGATTAGATAATAGCGAATGCCCTATTGGAATTATGCCAACAGGTCACTACGACAAAAGGATAGATTAATATGAAAACAGAGGATTTAGGACTTAAAGGGAGATACCGTTATCTTGTAACAATGAGCCGTTTAACTGGTTCAGATAATGTTTACGGGCGGGATAGTGCTTTGAGTGGTCAAATCCTTTATCAAGAATCATCTGCTAATGCTGGTATTCCCGATTTTGTGGAAGCTAGAACTATTAACGAGATAGGTACTACATTTTTAAGCAATATAGGTGAAAGTCTTAATACTTTTAAGTTAAGGCTAAAGGTTCCACGGGATCAAGGGCTAAACGCTCCCTCTCATTGGACTCATTTTTCTATTTACAGAACACAAAATATTGATGGTGAAAATGTTGATTTAGCAACAGTTCAAGAAACTTATTTATGGTTAGAAGATATTCCTATTGTGCGTAGCTTTAAGTTAAAATCAATTCAAGACGGTGTATTAAGTATCGCAAGGTCAGAATTTGCAGAACGAAACTTTTTACAAAGCGATACGGGGGCAACTGTAAATGTTAGAGGTATGTATGATGCTATTTATAAAATTACTAGAGTACATAATGATGGCGTTTGTGCTGATATTATAGAGGCTAACGCTCATGGAATCCCACCCGATAGAATTTTTACAGATGAAATCGGGGCTATAGGTTCTCAAAATCCTACTTACTACAAAAGATATGAGGTTGGTGATTGTGTTGAGATAGGCATACCGTTAGATTATCAAGATGATGTTAAAGAGGGTGAACAACTTATTGATTATGAGGGTAGAACTGTTATAATTAAATATGTTTATCTTACTGGCACAGAAACACGATTAGGTGTTCTTGAAAAAGATGGGGTTCTTGTTGATGAGGGCATTCTTACTATTGGTGTTGAAGACAGAGTTTATACGGATTCAGTTAATGATGCAGTTTTAGAGGGTAGGAAAGAGAGCGGAGAACCGTTATACTTTTTGCAAACAAGATTCTTTAAACCTTTGCCAAATGGTAAACTTAGCGGAATTACGGGGGGAGCCTATTTTGTCGCTCAAATGAGAGATAGTGAGTTTTACTATTCACAGGTTGCAAACATCTACAGGACAGGCTACTATCACCCCGCTTTTCAGTATAATGATAAACCAATTGGAGCAATTACAAGAATTAAAGAATATCCTAATTCCTTGGTAGTTTTCACTAAGAATAGTACTTATTATCTTGATCCGTCAATCATTACTAATGCAGGAGATAGCCGTTTAGGTGAATATATCCCAACTTTCCCCGATCCTAGATTAATAACTGATAAAATAGGAGTTCTTTCAGAGGGTAATTGTTCTAAGGTTGGCAGTGGTGGAGAAATTATTTTTACAGGTGAACCGGCTGTAAGATTCTTTGACGGTTATAAATATGGTGATAATCTTGCAGATGGCTTAGTTCAAAATACTAAAATACAAAAATTCTATCATTCGGTTACGAGTGTTTGGGATAAGAGAACAGGGCTTAAACTTTGGGGGGTATCAAAATATGGCAGTTAGTTTTAACGCTTCGCCGCAAGAGGGTAAAGCCCCTTTACTAGTAGATTTATCTGATATTCAATACACAAAACAGGTTAACGAGAGTATTTTCTCTCAAATAGTTGATGCAAATTCATTTTCAGATATTAACGCTGTTGCTAATGCTGGCTATTTTGGAGAGCCTGTATATACTACTTTAAGATGGGATTTTGGAGATGGTACGGGTTCGGCTTCACAAACTCCACCGCCTCATAGCTATGAACATCCGGGCATTTATAAGTTAACTGCAATTAGTAATAGTACAAATGGAATCGAGGAACGAGCAACTAAACTTATAAAGGTTCTTGACGAGACTTTGAATAACCTTGGCATAGGGATGAGTATTGATAGAGTTTGTTTGAATTACGGTCAAGATGATGAGCAGGGCTTTGGGTGGTCAACCGATGGTGGAGACGGTAATACATGGGTAGATACTAACGCTTCTATATTATCTATATTTGATGATAATGAAGATTCACAAGTTGTTGTCTATGACTCTCTTACAGGGCTTCCGTACACTATTAATCCACGAAACTCTTACGACCATTCAAATATTAAAGATGCTTGGAATGATAAAATAGATTTTCTTATTAATGATATCGGATTTGAAATACCTACAGAGGTTAAGCTTCAAGAAATGATAGGCTCACATGAAAGCTTTGAGCAACGAATGTCTGATATATCACTATTTTTCTCTCCTATTTACAAGGATAATCAAGGCGTTGCAGGGTATAATTCAGATGGGTTAAGAGATGATACAATAATCAATCTACAAATATTTAAAAATGATTTATTAATTGAACAAGATGAAACTGTTAATATTCCAATGAAACAAGAGCTTTTCTTTGATAAAGTCGTCACAGGTGGAGTTTTACAACTATCCTTTGATACTACTAATTCAGAATTTAGATTTACAAGGGCTGAATGCTTTATTGAGAATTATGATAAAGCTAAATTCCCTTTCAAACAGTTAATGAGTGAGGGTAATTCTCAAAATAATCTCTCTAATATCGGGAATCTTTGGATTACAAGAAGCTCTATTCTTAAAAATATGGTTACAGGAGTTGCAATTACTACTCCACACGCTTTAATTCAAGGAGCCGATGGACAAGATAAGTCCGCGGTAAGGTTTATAAACCTGTATACAATTAATATAACAGGAATAGTTCTAGTTGCTTCCGATAACTTAGAGCCTTTTAATGGTACTGGAACTATTAATATTTATAAAACGGCTACAGTAAACGGGGTTATCTGGTATTTTATGTATATACCTGATGCTAATTATACTGCAATCAAAGCTAATGTTAAAATATTTGATCTTAGAGTTTTAACTACTTCACTAGATGATAGCGATTTAGTATATTATAGTAAAGATGTTTTAACCAATAATGCAGATAATGTATGTAGTCGTTTCTAATTAGGAGGTTAAAATATGAATATGAGATATAGAGGAAACTCCTCTTTTCAAGATATTAATTCTCCTATAAGAATTTCTCCAAATGATCCACTTGATAAAATAGCACAAACTTCTGATAGGAATTTTATTTCTGTTTGGAATATGTTTGAAACTATTAGGGCTAAAGAAAATGTAAGTATTAGGCGTAAAAAAGATGGAACGGTAATATTAAGTGATGGGAATCAAACAATAGAGCTTCCACCTCAAAAAGATATTCCGCCACAAGTCAGCCCACAAGTTCAAAGCAATTGGGCTGAAACAGATGCTTCTAATATTAGCTTCATTCAAAATAAGCCTACGATTTACCCTCCTATCAAATATACCGTTGGTGATGGAGGGTTAACAGAGAAGAACTTCACTATAAGTCTATTCAACAAACTAAACGGTATTGAAGATGGTGCAGGGGTTAATGTTCAATCAGATTGGAATGTAACGAATACCTCTGATGATGCTTTTATTAAAAATAAACCTACAATAACACCATCACTTTGGGAAATGAGCGGTACTGATACCGTCAAGCCTTTAAGTAATATTAGCTTTGTTGATATTAAGAGCGGGTTAAAATCTACTCTTGTTACTACTGCAATCCCTTTTGGCGAAACTGGTCATATTAGTTTGTCAAATTTTACGGCGACTAGCATTATTGGGGCTTTGGATGAGTTAAAAGAGGGTACTTCTCTTTGGCAAACAGATAACACAACCTTATCTCCACTAGGAGCTGAAACTGGAATCAGTGTTTCTAGTTCGGTTTTAGTTGGAGCTACTCTTGCAACGGGCGTTGAAATTACCCCTACTGGAATTAATCAATTTGATAATAATTTGATTCGTAAAGTTGGCGATAATAATATTTTTATGGGGCGGAGAAGTGGGAATGATACTTTAACTACTGCTAGTAATAACTTCGCCTATGGTGCATATACTCTTCTGTCAATTACCACAGGTGAGAAAAATTATGCAATAATGGAGAATGCTTTAAAAAGTATTACTACAGGAAATAAAAACTTTGCGATTGGAACTTTTTCTGGTCAAGGTATTGAAGAAAGTAGTTACGGAATCTTTTTTGGTAGTTCTGCTGGGCGTACATCTGTAGGGTGGCAGTATGTTACATCTGCTGAAAAAAGTTTATTTTTAGGGTATAATACTAGGGCATCCGCTACAGTTGTTGAGTTAGAAAATGTTATTGGGGCTACTGCTTACGGTCACGGGAATAATACTACAACTATCGGTGGAGACGCTAATATTGGAAACTACCTCACTGGAGCATTATATCTCAAAGAACAATCCGAACCAAGTGCTGTTACTGGTTGGGGAGGTTTTTATGTAAACTCCTCGGATAGTTTACCTTGGTATAAATCAGACGATGGGTCAGTTATACCTCTACATATGAGAGCTGGAGTAGTGGGAGGCACTACTGCTCAGGTTAATGGTATCGCTTTTGATAGTACTTATTTTGACTACCAAACTAATGCAACAACAGGTGTTGTAGATATATCTGCTCAGGATAGTATTAAAAACCTGTGGGAGGAAAACAATACTAACAAAACTATAGAACCTAAATCTGATTTCGCTATCCAAACTACTCAAAATAGCAATGGTAGCGGTGGGTTTGTCAAACTATGTAGTGCCTCATCTGCGACAATGTCACCTTTGGTATACGGGCTTTCTGAATCCAGTGATGTTGGCAATTATTATTATGCTAAACCAACATCCACAACTCAAACAGGGTTTGTAAAAGCGGCTCATTATTTCAATGCTATTAAAAATGATGGTACTGCTTTGACAAGTGGGAAGTTGATAAGTGCGAATAATGCCGGTGTTGAAAAGTTTAGTGTTGATTATACAGGTAACACTAAAAACACTGGTACTCTTTATATCAAAGAACAATCCGAACCAAGTGCTGTTACTGGTTGGGGAGGTTTTTATGTAAACTCCTCGGATAGTTTACCTTGGTATAAATCAGACGATGGGTCAGTTATACCTCTACATATGAGAGCTGGTTTAATCGGCAGTAGTTCGGTACAAACTAATGGATTGTTGTTTAATAGTTCACACTTCCAAAATATGACAAATGCGAATCACGAAGTTGAAGTTAATTTAAGCACTTCGTTTTTAGATGGTCGGAGATTGTGGGAAGAAAATAGTACTAACAAAACTATAGAACCTAAATCGGATTTCGCTATCCAAACTACTCAAAATAGCAATGGGGGTGGCGGGCTTGTTAAACTAGGTAGTGCCTCATCTGTGACAATGATACCTTTGATGTACGGGCTTAGTGAGTCAGTTGATTATGGCAACTGTTATCATACTATACCGACTTCACCAACACAAACAGGGTTTACTAAAGCAGCTCACTATTTCAATACTGTTAAAAATGATAATACGGCTTTGACAAGTGGGAAGTTGATAAGTGTTAACAATGCGGGAGTTGAAAGAGTCTCTGTAGATTTTGATGGCAATACTAAAATTAGAAGTAGCCTATATGTTTACAACACAGATACGGCTACTACTGGTGTTAAGCTGATGACAGGCACTTGAAGCAGTTGCAAAAACGGGATAAGTTTATCCTATTCAGGATTTGAATTATACTCAACCTTTTTTAACTATGGTGATCCAACAAATATTTATACAGATACCTACCGACAACACATTTTCTCTTATCGTGGTACAACTAAAATGGCTATTGATGATAATGGTGTCAATTTATATAATCTCACAAAAATAATGGATAGAACGGGTGATCCATCAACTCCTATTGGAGGGATGTATCTTTATAGCAAATCAGGTAGATTGTTTGGGAAGAATGATGATGGTAATGCTCAGGAAGTTTTAAGCAAAACCGGTTCTTTTACCGGTACTTTACAAGGGTATGCAACCGCTTATACTGTAACCGTTTATTATCGGCTACATGATGATATTGTTGATTTATTTTTACCTCATAAAACAGAAAATTCTAACTCTAACATTTTAACTATGACAGGCATACCATCCAACTTGAGACCCACAGATAATAGATATTTCGGCATGGTAAGATGCGTTGATGGCGGACAAAAAAATCAAGCGAGTGGGTATGTTGACTCTAATGGAAAATTATTTTTAGGTCGCTTGCATATAAATTCAGATAGATTAGAGAGTGATTATGATGATTGGGACACCACAGGTGTTAAGGGATTTAATAAAAGCACAATAACCTATTACATTAAATAAAAAGGAGCTTATAATGGCTGAAGTAAGAGAAAAGAAGACAAACAAAAAAGACAAAGTTATTAAGAAAACTGTTGAGATTGTAGGAACTCGTAGAGCAGAAGTTATTAGTTTTGTAGGAGAGTTGTCAAAAGGTAATTTTGGAATAAAGGTTATTTCAAGAATGGAGAATAAAGACGGCTCATATTCTTCGATGCCGGATGAAAACGATAGGTCTACAATTATAGAAAACTTCCAAGTGAAAGAGATGTTGAAAGATAGTTATACCCTTGACGATGGTTCGGAGCTTACTGCTTTGCAGTTGATGCAAGGGTTACAACAAATGGTTTTAAATATTTGGGAGGGAGAATATGATATTAAAACTCCTCCGATAACTGACCCATTAACGGAAGAGGAAGAGGGTGAGTAATGAGTTTACAGGTATCAATTCCTTTAATTGTACTTCTTTTAACTATTGGTGTAGGCTTGTTTCGCATTGGTCAATTGATTGAAAAGAAACAGGATAAGGCAAGGTGTGATGTAGTAAGAGAACATTGTCATATTGGCAATGGTAAAATTTTCGATTTACTTTTTGAGGAAATTAAAAAGGTTTTTGAGCAACTTGAATATGTAAAAATATCAATAGGTAAACTTGAAGAGCGTACTAAATAGATTAAGCCGTAGCAGTTAATTACTGCTACGGCTTTTTTGTTATGCAAAGAATAAATTCTTATAAGTCCAAGGGTCGCTATAATAACCTTTAAATCCAAACCAAGTCCCATATCTTCCCGAGTGAGCATGGAAAGAATACCTCTCAGTTTTATGATTATAATAAACTCCAACACCTGTAAATCCAGCATTAAATAATTTATAAACTATCTCGTGCCAGTCTTTGTTTTCTGCAATACCCTTTACCCAAAAGTCAAAAGCATTACCACTTTTGTGTTCCGGTGCATTGTGTTTCCCTGAATTGATTCCGTTATGAATCAAATTTACTTCTCTACCTAAAAGGTCTCTAAATTTGTCAAGCTTTTTATAGCTCTCAAAATTTATTCCCTCAACAATTCCACCTGCCGTTTTTGTTTCCTGCAAAGTAAAATGTTTTAGTTTTTTAAAATCAGTTTCTACCATTTAAAAATCCTTTCGTAAATTTCCTGATTGAATTTTCACAAACCTTAATAAAACCTCCCTCTGAAATAGAGCAAATTTTAGCTACTTCGTATTTTTTCATATTCCAATTATTATATTCAAACTCAGCAGGGTTATACCAATCAGAACCGTCAAACCTTACTGCCATAAGTAAAGCGTTGTTAGATTTAGACCACCTCTCTATTTTACTTGCACACTCATATTTTGGTAGCTCTTTCGCAAAATGCCATCTCTTTAATTCAATATCACCTGAGATTAATTCGTATTCTTCCGTTACAGAGAAATAAACTCCTTGCCTTTTAAATAGTACATAAGCTTTATTTTCTTCCAATAACTCTTCTTTTGAATTCGCCACAATCATTGGTTTATCTATTAGTTTCATTTTTATCCTCCGCTATCTGACCCATCGGGCAACCTCCATTAAATGTTTCCGCTTTGACATTTGGGCTTATTTCATTATGTGTCAATTTACAATAGGCATAACCGCTATCAGGAACCCAATCGTTAAACTCACAATCTGCACAACTTGTTGCAGTAAATTTAATTTCTCTTTTACTCATTATTTACCTCCCTTACTACAAAATACAATTTTATCTGTAGGATTTATCCCTCTGTAATACTCACAATGTTGACAACCGATAGAGCCTACATGTGTCACAACACCATCAGATGTTGGTATAGCATCCCGACAAGGTGTAGCACACACATTGCTATCCGTCACCTCTACTTCATAAGGTACATTTTTATATTCTTTACTCATTATTTACCTCCATTACGACTTAACCAAGATTCATATAATTCTTCTTTTGTAAATCTTGGTTTAAATGATTTACATTTATAGCCCTCTAGGCGTTCGATTATCGAACAAATCTTTTGAGTCTGCTCTTGGTAATAATACTCAAAATCTGCTTCATTGCTAATTTTTATATTAAAACTAGATATAAGCACATCATCTAAAACAGCTTTCTTTGCAAGATTAAAAGTCTCAATATTAACACCTATCGAAAAATGACCTCCGCTATCTGATCCATGAGTGCACCCTCTCCAAAAAGTAGGATTGCCACCATTATTAACAGTTTCCAAAGCTTGTATTTTCCTACCACATCGAGGGCAAACTTTATCATTTATATCTGCCTCACAAGCTTCTTTTGATATTACATATTTCTCTTTGCTCATAATTTACCTCTTTTTTAAAAATCTAATTGCTTTCCGTGAGCGTAACAATCTAGGTATATTACACACACCCAGCTCAACAAAATATTTGCATTTCTTTGAGCATTCCGCATACCTGTTACAATATTTACTATCCGCCTCGGAAATCCTATATCCGCTAATCAATATAATAACACCTCTTCCGATTTAAAATATATCTGTAATAAGATATGTGAATCAAAAACGCAATACCTCCAATCGGAATTTTATGCCACAATGGAGCTTTTAACCACTGCACCTTTGACATATGACAAAAACCTAAAACCTTAAACGGTAACTGTAAAACCACATCTCTTTTAACCCCTATCGTTTGTACATCGATATTGTATCGTCTAAACAAATCCATAATATCTTCCCCGCCAATTTTGGCAGGAGCGATAGCAGTTATTTTTAATGGATGTACATGATAATTATTGTATGTTCTAGGCTCATTTATATAGGTTTGTATCAACAAAAATCCAAGCATTAAAGCGAGAGAACCACCTTTAGAATGACCCATAATATGTACTTTTTTACCCCGTTTTATTGCACCGATAATATTGCTAACCAAATCGCTATATCTTTTTGCACAATAATAAAATCCTGAATGCACTTTATAATTGTTCTTCTTAAACTCAAAATCGTCTTTCCAATCCTGAGAATCATTTGAGCCTTGAAACACTATTACAAGTTTATCTTCGGTCTCAAAAGTTACGCAGAAATCATTCTCTCGTTTGTAAATCTGAGTCGTGTAATCTCTCAAAACCCCGAATTTATCTTTAGGTTCTTTACATTTTTCTATCTTGTCAACTGCTTGGCAAAATATTGCAGTGTCCGTTACCCTTTTACTTAGCCTCATAACGCCCCCCCAATTAACATTTTGATATTTTGTTTAACTTTTTTCAAAATTAATTTATCTAAAAGCTTAGACTGCTCAAGCGACCGGAAAAATAAATTTTCAATCTTGCTGTTAAAATCTGCTTTACTATAATCACTACTCAATTCACGAATATATGATTCTGTTATTTTTCGACTTATAGCCGTTTTTACTAAAGTGTCAATTTTTTTGCTAGTCAATTTTTTAGCTATCACCTTATCTACAATATTTTGTAGAGTATAACTCTGATTTAAATCAAAGTTATCTATGAGACATTTTTCAACTGTGTCTGCTAAAACTTTATTATTAATAATTATTTGCATTATAAATAAGTTTTCATCCTTTCTAAAGTATCTGAAATAGCATCTAAAATGAAATTAATCTATTAGCACTCATTGCCTCTTCAATCATCATATCAAGCTCTTCAGGTGTTTCTTTAACCTTACAATAATCTGTAGCACCACTACCATACACCAAAAAAGATGTTGTTATTCTATCCTGCCTACAGCCATATGTTTTTATGCTATTAACATTAACCCTATATTTTATATTGCTATCTGCATCCGTAACTCTTATAAACATTATAACTCCCTTAAAACAACTTCTTAATGGTCAAAAATCCATTCATTGACATCTTAGCATTATCAAACCATTCTTGCTTCAATTTTGATTTAATAAATACTTTAACCGTTTTAGCCTCTTTCCTAAACTCTTCATCAAGCTCTTTTAGTTGGCTTTCGAGTTTCTTTTTATCTTTCTTAAACTTAGGGTTTTCACTATCCTTTACAAACTCATCAAGAGTATCAGACATTTTGTGAGTCTTTTTGAAAGAACCTCTAAATAGCTCCTCCTTCTCTTTTAACTCACTTAAAACCTCATCAATTCCCATTAATTGAGGGGTAGTAAACACATTCACATTCAGATCCTTGTCATAAGGATTTTCCGTAATTCCCCGTAACTCTGTAATAATCGAAATAACCTCTATAATAGATAAACTTATTCCTGTTCTTTTTTTCCCCATAATGTACTCCCTTTCTTTTCTCTAACTTTAATTTTATGTTTCTTCTCATAATTCCTCACCTCACGGTAGGAATATCTTATCTTTCCACCTAGCTTATAAAAAGCTAATCCTCGTCCCTTAACACGATCATTTGCTAACGAATTAGGGTGTATACCCCATCGTTTAGCAAGCTCTACTTGTGTTAAGTAGAGCGGGTTTACTTTTCTACCCATTATTCCTCCTTTCTACATCATTAAACATAATATAACATAATCCAAACGATAAGTGTGGTTTTTTTTATTATTTATTGTAATTTTCTTGATTCAATAAAGAATAGACACTTTTTACTGTTTTTAATTATATTATATGTATATAAAGGAGTTTTATATGAGTCAAAGAGTTTGGGAAAAATTAGCAAGCTTAAAAAAAGATTATAGTTCAGTGTGCGATGGTATCCCTAAAGGAAATGGTAGGGGTATGGGTTTGGGTATGGGTGCAGGGTTTTATACTGGTAGAGGAGCAAACGGAATATTGGAACCTGAAAAACCTGTTGGCTTTGATAATTCAAGCGGAAGAACTGTTGTTATTCATGAGGGGGAGAATGTTCAAGATACTCCTAATGGTCGTATGGTTACTCCGGCAAGATTAACACCATTAAATACAGAGGCAGAACAGCAACACGCTCAACAGATGGAGCAACAAATGCAATTGCCGGGAATGGCAACGGGTGGAATTATAGAGCCTAACGGAGCTTTGAGAGGTTTAAATCCTTTGCATGATAATCAAAATAAACCACAAACACAAGTTCCCGCTGTTAATCGCTTTCAACAACCTTTTGTGCCGCCAGTTAAGCAACCTATGAATACCGTAGGCTCTAAGGTGGTCATGCCAAAATTCGGACAAGCTCCGGCTAATACTATGCAAAGCAGTTCACAATTGGCTCCACCGGCTCAAAATACTACTCCGCTTCCCGCCCTTGGTCAACCTAAGCAGTTAGAGTCTAATAAAGTTATGGGATTTGAGCAGAATCAAATTAACCCAACCGCTAAACAACCTATCGGAATGAATACTATTCAAAAAGTAGCACAAGGTGAAAAAAGTTATATAGATGATTTATATTCAAAATTAGGTAATCAGTATATGGGTAGGCTTGGTGCTAAACAGGCTGCTCAAACAGCAGCTTCACAGCAACAAGGTGCTCAAATGGGCTTGTCAAATGCTGTCCAAAATACTTTGGGAGCTGTCCAAGATAGAAATCAAAGTATGGAAGCAGGAGCAATTCAAAGTGATTTAGCTACACAGCAAGCACAGCAAACAGCTTCCGAGCAAAAACAAGCAATACAGCAAGTTATTCAGGGTAAAAAAGAGGCTATTAAGGATTTAATCGGGTTAGGCGGGGTAGACAACCTTGCACAGGCTGAAAAGTTTGCTAAAGAAGTTTATGGAACTGATGTTTATGGGCTTGGAAATATTGCTAATGATCAGAAAATGACGGCTCTTGCTAAATATACGGCAATACCGGGTATGTCTGCACAAGGAGCTTTAGATCTTGCTATTCAAAATGGAGATTTAGAGCGGTATGGATTAACAGAAGAGCAAGCTAAAAATATTATAGCTCCATTAATTCTCGGAAGCGACCCTATTTATCAGGCTAAAGGTCATTACGGTGATTTACTAGACCAAGGGCTAATTAGTGCAGGAGATTATAAAGATGCTGTTGATTTAGTTAAATGGGCTTCTCTTAATCCAGAGGGTATAGAGATTATGGATTCATACAAAGTTACAGATGCAAATGGTAATGAGGTTGGTAATTTTAAAACAGAAGAGGAAGCTAATTTATTCATGCAGAAAAACCCCGGCAACTTTTCAGTCCAGAAAGAGGACAATGGCTACATCGGGTATAAGGGAGATTATCAAGAATTTCTACCCGCCTCTGTAGGTGATGTTTGGCAAGCACAAGATGGCGGTTTGTATATTAACATGAATGGTGAAAAAGTCCCTGCTACCCCTGTTTTTGAAGACCCGTTCGCAGTGCAGAATAATAAAATACTTGATTACTATCAAGCTCATGGAATCGAAAATGATACTACAAGGCAAATAAGAACAGCTCAATTAAGGGCAGCTCATGCAGACCCAACAAGTTTGCCTGTAGGATTAAACCCTAATAGTTCTTTGTATTCGGACTTAACGAATAGTGCAAAGGCTACCTCGTGGGATGGTTTAGTTAATCAATCAGAGCAAGGAACCGGTTCAGATTCTCATGTTTATAATCCAGTTCTCGATCAGTTGCCGGACAATTCATTTATCAATGTTGACGGGGAATTGTGGCTATTAAAATCAAATATTCGTGAAAGTGTTAGTGGTGATGATTTACATACTTACACACTTTACAATCCTGTTACTGGTGGTCAAAAAACTATTAAAACTACAGGAAATAAGCATCAAAAAGCTGTTGTAGAGGAAACTGATAGCGGTACACTTTTTAAGGATAATTACTTAAAAGAAGCTCTTAATTTGCTAAATCCTGCAAATACGGCTACTGGTGGAGTGGTTACTTTTGTGGATGCTGGTAAAAATGCGAAAGGTAAGGAGTAAATAATGGTAGGAACAGCAATGAAAGCTATCGGTGGAGTAATTAAAGCCGGTGGTAAAATAGGGCAAGGGATAGCAAGTTATATTGATATGGGTGATAAGCAGAATGAAGCCCGTAAGCTTGAAGAGATGCGTAGGCGATACCAACAAAGAGCAACTGATCGCCAATATATGCAGAGTGACGAGAAAGATGCTCGTTATGGTGATGAGATTATGCGAAACCGTGCCTTAATGGAAGAAAATAAGCAGTTAGCAGAACAAGATAAGAATTACCAAAGGGGAGAGAGAACTATTGGTAAAATATTAGAGCAGATTAATAATAGTCCGCAAATGCGAGCAAAAACTTTAGAAATTTTTAGAGGGAGATAAATATGGCTTACAATCCTTTGGCTTTTAAGAATGACTTTAGTGCTTTTGGAAAAGCGGGCGATACACTTGGTAGTACTATAGCGGGATTGCCTGCTGAACAACGGGCAGAGAATGCAGAGGGTAGGCGTAAGAGTGCGGAGGCGTATCAAGAGAAAATGAGACCTTTAAAGCTTGCCGGTACAGAATTAAGGAATACTGCTACAGGGCTTGGTAATGATTTAAGAAAGCAAGGTGTTACTAGTGGGGCTATTGATTTAGAAAATAAGGAATTTTCTAATACTCCTGCATCAGAAGAGGATTATAATACTACAAGACATATCTTAGACCAATTATCAGGAATGTTTGATTCTTATTTAATGAAAAATCCAGATGCGTTTGGGGATGAAGAGGCAAGGGCTTATAGATTGGGATTAGATAAAGCATCGGTAAAATTGCCCGACACATTCCGAACAAGAAAAGAGCTATATGATTTTACTGATAAAAGCATGAAAGCTTTTCAAGGAATGGTTACTCCTAAAGAAGAAAAAGTAGACCCTTTACTAGACCTTAAAAAGAAAAAGCTTGGAGCTGAAACTGCTTACATCAAAAAGAAAACTGGCAATGTAGGGAAAGACAAGGGTTCTAATGATGTTGAAAAGCGGTATAGTAAAGCTATTGTAGATAAAGAAAAGTTAGCACAATCTGCTAAGAGTAAATTAAATACTTTCAAAAAAGCATTGGGGAATTTAAAAGACAAAAACACAACTACTGATAAGCTTGGTAGAGTTAAGATTGGAGAAACAGAATACTCAATTGATGAGGTGAAATCGGTAATACAGTCTCTCGAAAATGATATTAAAGGCATTGATAGCTCTATTGATTTACTTGTTAAAGATGCTTCGGAAAAAATGGGTAAAAACTACAATTTCTTAACAGGAGTAGGGCTATCTGAAAATGGAGAGCCTACTAGTGTGAAAAAACTTACTTGGAACGGAATACCTGTTGCCGAAGTTATAAAGCAAATTAAGGTAGATTACAAAGATAATCCAGAGAAAATGCAACAAATGATTGAGATGGTGCAAAGGAATGCTAAGTAATGCCTAGTATAAAAGAATTACTAGAGCAAGAATATGCTAAGGAAATGGGAGCAACCCAAAGTACTCCTCAAAAAAGTATGAAAGATTTGCTAGAGGAGCAATACGCTAAAGAATATCAAACGGTAGAACCTCAAACAACTCCTGTAGAACAGCCACAAGCAACGCAACCTCTCAATAATACCCAGCCTTTAGAGAATGCTAATATTGATACACTCCCTACAGAAGAGCGAATGAATACTGTTGAAGAGCAAGGGAAAGATGCTATAGCTAAAGAGTCGCTTAATAAGTCAAATGCAGAATATGAGGCTAATAAAGGGGTAATTACTAACACTGTAGATGAATTTGAGCCGGTTAACATCCAAGGTAGTGAGATAAAAGATGTTTCATTGCTAGATAAAGCAAAGCATACTTATCAATCATTAAAAGCTACAAAACCTCTTTCTGCTGAATTTATGGGGAAAGGATTAGAGCCATTAACTGATGCACCAAAAGATTCAGATGAATATAACAAAGCTATTGAACAAGAGAATGAAGTTGGTAAAAAAGTTCTTGGTGATTTTGATATAAATAAAGTTAAATATTCCGGCGGAATGCCTACTGAATTATCACTTGATAAGATATTAGAGAAGTATTCTAAAAATAATCTTCCGTATAAAGAGGACAGAGATTATTTAAGAAATTATCTTTCAAGAATTGAATCAAGCCGTGGTGAAGAGGTTCGGACTGGTGCAAGAGAAAAGGCTAGAGAGATTATTACACCGGAACAACAAGAGTATTTCTTGTTTGATGATATAGATAAAACGCTTAAAACTCTTGAAAATGTTAAAGATTCAGATTCTTTTGAATTAACCAAAGCTTTAAAAGAGGGTTGGAAAACTGCTAAAATTAGGGGAAAGATTGAAAGTGAAATTGCAAAACTTTCAGATAGAGACCCTCAAAAGGCAAAGGAACTTTCAGACCAAGCAAAAGCTCTTGATACTGAATTAGCTCAATTAAACCCCGATAGAGGCAAAGTATTAAGCTTTCTAAGACAAACTGCTGAAATAATGCAACCGATGGCATCAACTATGGGTGAAAGTGGTGCTTTAGGGATGATTCCGGTCGTAGGGCAAGCTATAGCCCCTATATATGCGTATGATAAATGGCGGAAAATGACAGCGGGGCAAATGTTCCGTGAAATGGTAGACAAGGGAATTGATCCACAAGATGCGTCTATTAATGCTTCTAACCTTGCAACGGTACACGCTCTTATAGAAAGTTTAGAGGCAGGTACAATTGGGGGGCATGGTTTAAAGGCTATTGCTAAAAAGAACTTTATCAAGAAAGCATTAAGTAAGAATAAGGCAAAGATAGCTGAAACTGCAAAGAAACTTCTTGGTAAATCAAAGAATTTTGCTAAAGATATTGCAGAACAATCTATTCAAGAAGGTGTACAAGCGGGGATTGAAACATCTAACCTCGGTAAAGAGTTTGGTGGAGCTAAAGCGGTTGTAAAGGGTACATTAGAGTCTATACCACAAATGATAATGACTGTAGGGCTTACAGGATTACTTGGTGGTGGTGCTAGAAAATTAGTTGATACACAACAAAAGGCAACAAAAGAATTAAACACTATAAGTGATTGGCTAGTAAAAAATGGGTACAATCAAGAGGAGGCTACTAATCATGCTAAGAATATTATTACAGAGCTTAAAGGTGGTAGTTTTAGTACTAAGACTAAGAATATTATTAATAATGTCGCTGAAAAGTTTAAAGAGCCTGCTAAAGAAGAGGGGCAACAGGTAGAGCAGGGAAGTGTTGAAAGTGTTGATATTGATAAAGAGAATATTGAGCTTCCAACGGATGAAGAGCTTAAAGTTGATAAAGATATAGAAGAGACTGTTAACCAATTTGACCCTATGACAGAATGGAGTAAGGAAGATGAGCGAGACAATAAGGATGAGCCTACACAAGAAGATGCAAAAGAAAAAGAAGTTAAGGAAGTTGTTAAAAAAGCTCCTACGGAAGAGGTTGAAAGTGAACCGGTCGTAGAGAAAAAGGAAACTCCTAAAAAAGTAATTCCTGTTAAAAAAGGTTCTGTTCGTGATGAAATGAATAAGGTTATAGAACATACTAAGGAACGGGCTAGATTTACTAAAATGGTAAAGAAAGATATACCTATTAGCAGTAAGATGTATAAACAGCTAATTAATCCAAAGAATGAGTCTGGGGAAGTTCTTTCTGATAAGCAAGAAGCTATTTTAAAAGAATATGAAGCTGATTACGAGAAAAGAACTGGTGTCAAAAAAAGTTATCCAGATATTATAGATGAATTTGTCTTGAACGGTTTAGAAAAAGCAAAAGATATTCCAGCATATAAAGATAAAATGGTTAAGAAAATGCTAGGAACTAAGATTGAGAAATTTAAAGATAATACTAAAAAAACTACTCCTGTTAAAAACATAGAAACAGTTTTAAAAGCATTTGAAAAGGTAGACCACTTTAACTTATCTGAATTAAATAGAAAAGAAAAAGCTTTACTTAAAATAGAGAATGCTCCCAAAGCACTTCAAAGTAAGATTGATAAAGCTCTTTCTAAGATTAATGCTTCTAAAAAAAATATTCAAGAGCTTGCAGAGAGGGGTGAAAATCCTTACTTAAATATTCTTGGTGATATTAAAGGTGATCCTGTAGGGCTTGCAGAGGGTAAAGTTCAAGAGGCTAAACAAAAACTTAAAAGAATAAATCAAGATGGCTCTATTAAAAAAGACTTTGTTAATTGGTTGGCAGGTAAAAACAACACACCTTGGAAAGCTATTGATAAAGGTCTTATTAGTACTGGGAGTAATCAGTTTAAAGTTCTTAAAGGTGGAGATATAAAGGATAGTAAGGGTAATAGAGTTTACTTAACTAAAGCACAAGAAAAGAACCTTGATAAATTTACAGAAGATTATAACCTTGAAAATGGAACTGATTATAATGGTTGGGGAGATTTAACACAAGATATTTTTAATAATGACCCAAATCTTGAAATTAATCAAGCTGAAATTACAAAGCTTAAAGATGATATTATTAAATATACGCAAGAGGCTAAAGATGCTGCTACTCATTTAAATTATAATAATAATCAAGCTATGAAATGGGATGAAAAGCATGGTAGTAAAAATATTCCTAAAACAGATTACCAAGAAGCTGATGTATTCCAAAAGAAAACTACTAAAGATGTTAAAAAGGTCGCACCTACAAAAAAGCTTACCCCAAAGGCAAAGCCTAAAACAGGAACACATATTATTGTTGCAAATGATATGGAATATAATGGGAAAAGTTATAAACTCCCTGATACTGCTGATGGTGCTATATATAATCATGATGGGTATAGTGTTATACAAATTCGTGAGGGGTTATCTCAAAATGAATTAGTTAAGACTATTAAACATGAATTAATAGGTCATAAACGGTTGTCGAATCTTTTACATACAGACAAGCACCTTGAAAGTCAGCTTAAAAAGCTTTTTAAACACTTTGACACTACACAATTAGAAAAAGATTATGCTAAACAGTTAAAGAAGCTCTCACCAAAGGAGCAACAAGAATTACTATATAATGAGTGGTTAGCTTTTTCAGTTCAAAATCACAAGACTTCTCTTACTCAAAAGGTTTGGAGTTTAATAAAACGGTTCTTTGCAAAGCTTGGATTAAGAGAGTATAAAATAAAAGAGCTTCTTGATAAAATAGAAACTAAGACTAAAGCTAAAGATGTTAAAGCTATTGCTCCAAAAGTTAAAGAGGCGGGAACCGTTCACCGAACTGTAGATAAAGCCTTTAAAAATAAATGGGAAGTGCAATACGCTCAAACAAAAGAACAAACAGAGAAAAAGGCTAAAAAGTTAAAAGAGGCGTTGAAAAGAGTTGAATATGTCCGTGTGAATAAAATGCTCAAAGAACGGAATAAAACGGAAATATCTAAAAAGATTAATGAGTATATGAGAGATTTAACAACTCTTGGTGAACTAATAACACCATATCAAAAACAAAGAGTTATTAACTATGTAATCAATAATGTTCCTATAAATGAAACAGCTCTAACAAAGTTTAAGGCTAAGATGATTAAAAGAGTTGATGCTATAGCTTTGAAAAATTATCATAATTTAAAGATTGAAAACTTTAGAAAAGCTTTAAGGAAGATTAATAAAAAGAAAAATATTCGTCCAGAGGCAAGGGATAAAATAAGAAATATAATGAGTAAGTATAGAATACATACTTTAAGTAAGGCTAAAGTAGAAGAGTATGCTACTTATATTTCAGAGGGTATTGAACCACAAGGCTTAGGGTTATCTTTAGCAGATATGGAAAATGAGGTTTCTAAAATTGCAATTGCAGATTTAAGCGAAAAAGCTTTGACAGATTTACAAGAGGTTTTAGAAAAGGTTATTGATGAAGAGGGTTTGGCATTAGAACTATTTAATCAAAAGAAAATGGAAGCATATCTAAAGGAAAGAGACCAAGCAATTAGTAATATTAAAAAGTCTGCAAAGATTAAGCAGTCTCAAAATCAAGATGCTTTTAATAGTGATTTTGATGCAAGTAGGGCTACCAAAACAAGCTTTTTAGATTACTATTGGGGAACCGGTAAATTAAGACCGGAAGTTATTACAGAGATTGTTGACGGGCTTGATGTAAATGATAAGAATGCTTCTATCTCAAAGGTTTTATTTAAAGACCTTGTAGAGGGTAGAAATGAATATTTAGCATTTAAACAAGGGGCTTCTGATAGGCTTAAAAAAGTTGCAAGTTGGAACCAGCTCAAAAACTTAACGATGGCTTCTGTTGAGGGTGAAAGTTACAGTAAACAAAAGAAACACTTTGAAGATAATGCTGTTACAGTAAAACTTTCTGATGGAAAAGTTAAGCTTATGCCAGAAGATTTAATCTCAATATATTTACATAGTCTTAATAATCATAATCGTAAAGCTATCTTGCAAGAGGTGGAAGAGGAAAAAGATAGCAAAGGAAATGAAACCTATAAGGGTGGAATTGTATTTAACAATAACCTTACAATGAAGCCACGAAGCTTTTCAGAGGCAGATTTAGGTATTATTACGCAAAGAGTAAAAGGAAACAAACTCTTACTATCTTTAGCCGATCATATAAGTACTGAAATGAATACTGTAAATAGTGAAGCTATTAGAAAAGCCTCTTCTGATGTTAACTTTGTGCCTATAAAAATGGTTTTAGACTATTTTCCAGTTCGTCGTATTAATATGTATAAAAATATGATTCTAAAGGGGCTTGGCGTTGCCGATATGAATACATATTCCAAAAACTATGTAGAACAATCGGGAAGTTTAAAAGAGAGGGTAGAGAGTGCTAGGGGAACGCTTGTTATTAATGGGGCTATTAAAGAGCTTGTAGAAACTACAAATTTAGCAGCTTCTTATTCAGCCTTTGCGGAAAGAACTAGAGTTGCAAGGCAATTGCTTGATGATATTAAAAAACCTATGATATTAGCGGGAAGAGGCAAAGAGTATAAAAGGTTGTATGATTATGTTAAAGAGGTTCAAGGTGATATTGAGGGATTTGTAGATGAACACAATGCTTTTACTAGAACTATTTTTAGTGGGCTAGTTAAGCACGCTTTGGGCGTTACTCCATCTGTAATATTGCGACAAGTAGGCTCTTATCCTTTAATTTTAACGGAGATGGATTCACAAGATGTTATCGCAGGGTTAGCATTAGCACCTCTTTCGGAAGAGGCTAAAAAGCTAAGTGATACTATTAAAAACTACAATCCTGCTATTCGTGCAAGATTAGAGGGTAGTTATGCAAATATTGAGCTTGGGAAAAAAGCCTATAATGCCTCTGTAAAGGA
Source organism: uncultured Kangiella sp. (assembly GCA_964601915.1). Lineage (GTDB taxonomy): Bacteria > Pseudomonadota > Gammaproteobacteria > Enterobacterales > Kangiellaceae. The sequence continues at coordinate 58,566 of CAZRPK010000003.1, forward strand.
TTTCCTTGGAGCACCGCAACATTGGACTGACTATCAAATGCAAGGGATTACATGGGCGGATAGGGCTACTATTTTAAGGGTTGTTAATGCTGTTAAACATGAAATTGAAAGAACTACAGACTTAAAAGGTGATGCTTTTTGGCGAAGAGTAAGCGAGCGGTCTATGGAGGTAATTGGGAGAACGCAACCAATGTATTCAACTGAACACCGATCTGCTGTAGCTAGGTCTAAAAATCCTGCTGTTAAAATGATGACAGCATTTACTTCTGTAACAAATGCTATTCTAAATCAAACAATTAGAGTAATAGAACGATACAAAAGAGATGGTGATAAGGCTTTGTTTCTTAAAAGTATTGCCTCTATAATCTTTTCTAGTGGAATATTAATGAGTGCTATTGATATGCTAATTGATATGTGGAAAAGCAGAGATATATCTTTAAAACGGTCTATGCTTGGAATAGTCAAATATCTTGGCGGGCTTGCTTATGGTGGTAGTGGTGCAAGTGCCTTAGTTACAGATTTTGTTAATGCTGTAGACCTTACTCCTGATGGGATTAAATTTGATGCAGATGAATTTAAAGGTTTAAGGGAGTTTTCGAGAACTTACACTAATATGATCGGTGGGGAATTTCAAAACTTTCAAAGGACTTTTGTAAGGCTATTTGATACGAAAAAGAATATTGAAGATAAAGACCTTGCAAAGATAGCAAAAACAATGGAAAATCTAGTTGATATACCTCTAGCATTTAAAGGCATAGCCTTTCGGAATGCAGTAAACAATTCTAAATATTTAACTAGTCATTTTGTCAAACATAAAACGCCTGAAACTAGTATTGATTTAAAAGGGTATAATCCAAGTGTTTCAGCTTATACTACTATTAACAAAGTAAGATACAGGATTGATAAGCCAACTCGAAGAAAGATTTACGAAAAAATGTTTGTGGAAGCAGAGAAAATTGCTAAAACTCCATACGGCAAAAAAGCTGATGCTAAAGACATATTTGCAAGAGCAAGAAGAGTTGTGAAAGCAAAAGAGCTTAGAGATGGTGGGCTACTCTCTAAAACTAATATTAAAAATAATGCTCATATTGATGAAAAATAAGTATATTATAGGTATATAAAGGAGTTTTACATGGTAGCAGAAATTAAAAGAAATTTAATTTTGGATAGTACATTATGAAGACTATGTATTTTGTAATAAAAGCTAAAACAGCAAAAAAAGCTAAAACACTTTTAAAATCTACAATGTTAAAAGCTGGTTTTGATATTGCTAATTATAACTATATTTGTGGTATAACACATATCGGATATGCTAACCACAAAATAATTAAAAATAGTAATGAAATTACAAACTTAAATAAAGGCTTATTTGTATTAACTGTAGATAAAAATATAGATGCTCAATATCATAATCAGATATTAAATTATTCAACAAGAACTGATTCTGTACAATACCTAGATAAAAATAGTGTGTTATCACTTATAGATACTGAGGTTGTATTATGATCGGTAGTTGGGATAACTCTAAAACCATTTTAAGCCTCAATCCAAATGCTGAACGCTCTTTCCGATTGACAGATGAGAATACAGGATTTGCTAATCTTTACAACGGAGAATCTGCATCAAGTAAAATTACAGCAAATCTAGTTAATTGTGCGACAGGTTATGGGTTTATTGCTAAGACTAAAAGTAGTGATGCTTATTATAATTTAGATGGGGTAAACGATTATATTAAGACTACTGCTACAAATAGTTTAAGTAATCTACCTGCGTTTAGTTTACATTTTACAATTAAAATTTTGCAAGTAAAAGCAGAGATGTTTTTTACTTATGCCCCTGCTAGTGATAAACGCATAATATGTTATTACAATTCCACTTATAACCGGTTGTATTTTTTTAACGAAAATACAACCGGTGCTATATATTGTGATGCATCTACTTTTTTTAAAATAGGTACTACACTTGCAATTACTTGTGTATTTGATGGTACCCTAACTGCCTCTAATCGAGGAGCAATATACATTAATGGGCAAAAACAGACTAGCACAGTTGTATATAGTTTTCCTACTGCCACTGCTACCGTCGCAGCTTCCCCTTTGTTTATAATGAGTTATTCTCCCGGTACATACTCGGTTTTTGGGCATGTATATAATTTTATCATCTACCAAAAAGCATTATCGGCAGAAGAAATAAATAGATTAATTGATATGCCAGCTAATAATCTATTAGCTGTTAATAATAGTGATGGCACTATAGATTTGATAGATAATAAAATAGGGCTATTTAATCCTTACGGTAATAATTTAGCATTACTCCCTTCAGTAGAGCCAAGAACTGATATAGTTAACACTGGGTTTGCTAATCTTTACAATGGGGAATCTGCATCAAGTAAAATTACAGCCTCCTTGACAAATACAGTAAACAGCAAACCCTATGGGTTTATACCTAAAGGTTGGGTTTGTAAATTTGAGGACAACGCTACAAATGCGTTGGTATATAACAACAATCTATTTTTTAGTGGTGTCCATTATTTTAAAATAGATTTTATTTTAGAATTAGATGACATAACAGGCAGTACCTGTTTATTTTCAACACCCACAGATACTAATAATGAAATACAATTGTACTCTAGTGATGGTCCTGCCACTACATTTGGATTTTTAATACGCCTAAATAGCACACTTTATAGCATGCATTTTAATACAACAAATTTGCTAATTAACCATAAAAAACATTATGTTACTTTTATATTTGATGGTAATAACGGAGATCCTGAGAGTAGAGCTAGTTTAACAATTGACAGTGCAAACGCTCCAAAATTCGGAGGTGAATCATTACCTACACTCACACCAAATACTGCTGCAATCCAAAATTTCTGGCTTGGACGGTTGCAAGGTAGTGGCAACACATTTAATGGTATTATCCACCAAGCAAACGGGGTAAATGAGAATAATCAAAAATTTACAATTGCCGATGGGACAGGAGTTAATTTTAGCACGGGATACGGTAAGCAATTATGGGACGCTCATTATGCTATGACACATGAAACCTACGGTCAATACTTGACGCTTAATAATTTTACACAACAAACAATAACAGCTTATACTTATTTAATAAAATTTAGCTCTACTACGCTACCAAATAATATAAATCTAGTAGGTTCAAGTAATGGCTTACTAGGAGCAAATGTTTGGTATGATCATTCTGAAACAGCTTGGTTTGTAAGAGTTTACGACACTGCTGGCGTAGAGTTAAAAATTAAATTTACACAAAATTTTACACGATATGAAGAAATATTTTTGGCTGTTGTTATGGATTTATCATTACCTGTAGCAGATAAAATAAAAGTTTTTAATTCTGTTGAAAAACTTACAACAACTGTTGTTACATCCAATGATATTACTGATACATATTTAAAATGTGATTATATTGGGTTATCAAGTGCTCCTGTTGTAAATCATTTCAATGGTAGATTTTTTAACTTTACAATTAATAAATACGCTATGTCAGAACTGCAAATTTTTGATTATTATCAGTCAAGCAAAGACGCTTGGCAACAAGATTTAAAAGGGGAATTGAATAACCCTGATGATGGATTAATGAATTTATCGGCTGAATACACTTATTTAGATGCTCAGACTACTATGTTAGAGTTGACAGGCGGTAGTTCTGTAGCTCATAGTTTTGCAACTTATAAAGCTGGAAAATGGAAAAGGGAATCTGGCGTAACTGAAAGTTTTGAAACATTTTTTAGATTTAATTTAGAGAATTTTATAAGAAAAATTTTAATAGATGCTAAAATTTTAGTGTATGTTAATGATAAAAATAATAGCAGAGCTATAACATCAAATATTTTTGAGCAGGATAAAATAACTAATATAATAGACTCCCCTCAGTATAGCGATTTTGCTCTTGCCGAATGGGCTAATAGTGTTGCAGCACAAGATGTTGAAGATGTTGACATATACGAATATTTTAAAGCTCCAGCATTAATTACATTAATAGAGAGCTGGCTATCCAAGGGGACTGATTATAATAATGGTTTAATATTAGATGCTGATTTTGAGAATATTAATGAGTATATCGCTCCTGTAATAATTAGGTTAGGTTTAAAGGTAGGGGAATCTGATGTGACGAATCAATTACATTATATTGGTCGAGGTATCAGGATTGGTGTTGGTGTAGGGCTATGTTAACAATAGGAGATAAATAAAAATGGAAGTTAAGAGAAATTTTGAGGCGTTACGAGCTAATGGTGACTACTTTACGGTTGTAGTACCTATTATTGATAGTGCAAATAGACCATATTTAAAAACTGGGTTAATTACAGATTCGTTCGTGATGAATCAATCTTTTTACAGGCTAGGCACAACTAATGCATGGGTTACGACGGGTTTGGACATGGATTTAACAGAGTTGTCAACACAAGCAGGTATGTATGAAATTAAAGTTTATGTTGATGATATTGCTATATTTTTAGAATGTGATAAAACAAAACCTATTTCAATTTATTTAAAAGCCAGTGCGGGAGTGGATGCAGACCCACAAGTTATTGAAGTATTTCACGACATCAATGCAGGAACAACCGTTTCTCTATCATTTTTAGCAAATCTTTTATCATTAATTATGACAGACTTAACAGAAGTTCATTCTTATGCAGCTCTTAACTTAGATTTTGATACCGGAACAAATATTAGGACTTTCTTTGATAAAAATGGTGATGCACTTTTTAGAGTTCAAACAGATGAATCACAGCCGGTTAAAACCCGTAGAAGATTATCGTAAACATTAAAACATTAAGCCTATTTGAAAGGTGGTTTTATGAAATTAGAAAAAATCAAAAGACTTTTACAACTAGAGAACCCCTCTAGGACAATTGCTGTTTATAGCTTAATTGTAGCCCTTGCAGATGGTGAAGAGGATAATGCAATTGTTATTACAGCAGAAAGCCTTGGTAAGCTTTTAAATATCCATACTAATACCATATTCGCACTTATTAGTGAATTAGTAGAGTTTAACCTGTTAAAGATTGAACTTACACGAATACCTACTCCTAACGGAATTAGGAAGAGCAAGCCCGGTCGAAAGCTAATAGTCTTATGAAGTGTTACCGAGTTGATGTGGCAAGTTTTTTTTATGGGGATAGATTTGTTGATTTTCGAGCCGCCTTAGTTTATTTCTTTAGAAGATATTATGAAGATATTAATCAATTTGACAATGTTATAGAAATTAATGGAGAGCAATGGGTAAGAGTCGATTATAATGAATTATTCAAAGCTTTTTATAAGCCAACTTGGAGAACCCTTACGCCCATTATTAGAAAGATTGATAATTTAGTTCAAAGAGGTGTTTTAATTAAGGCTTGTGAGATAGGTAGTAGAAAATTATTAGTTAGAATTAACCACAAAAGAATGAATCGTGCGATATACTATAAGGATAAGAAAAATTTACCGGAATCAATCTTGAAAAAACTCCCGTCAAAAGAAAATGGGGCTGAATTTATAAAAAAGTATCATAAGAAAAGAAGAAAAAAAAGAAAACATAAAAGAAAGAAAAGGAGAAAAAATTGTTAACTGTAAAGGATTATATGGTAAAAGGCTTATCAGAATTAAGTCAAGAGGCTAGAGATATTGCAATGTTAGGAATATGTAATGATTGTGCTTTTAAAACAGAATCGTGTACATATGATAACCTTGATTGTGATGGGCTTATCTTTCGAGAAGAGAATTTAAATGATTTTGGAGATATAATAATAAATGAGCATACAAACATATTTTAAAGGTGATCAAAAAAGCTATTCGCAAGAACGAAAAGCTAGAAGAGTGAAAAGAATTTCTAAGAAAGTAGAAATTAAGGAATCTCAAATTCAAAAAGCTACAGAAGATTTGCTTAATAACTTACCCGTAAGGTATATTAGAATACCAGATGCTATATATAAGATTATCTTTTCTAAAAGTAGTATGATACCTGTTTGGGTGCAAACATTAATTGCATCATTCATCAAGGGTTTGCCGGATATTACGGTGTTATTGAAAGATGGTAGGTATATTTGCATTGAATTAAAAACTGAAAAAGGAAAATTAAGTCAAGAGCAAAAAGTATTTAGAAATGATGTAGGACACGATAACTTTTATACTTGCAGGAGTATAGATGATGTTATAGAGGTTCTTAGGAAATATAAATTAATTAAATAAGGAGTCTTAAATGGCTAAGAAAAAAGAAAAGTTTGATATTCAAGAAAAGGTCTTAGAAGAGACTAAGAAACTTCAAGAAGAGAAAGTAATTGAAAAAGAGACCGTTAAGAATCGGGGAGAACGGGAACATAGTATTACTTTGGAGGAATCAGCAATTAATTTTGCTAAAGATCAAGAAGAGAATAACGAAACCTTTAAAGAAGTGCTAGAAGAAACTCCACCACTTCCAATTGACGGCACAAAATACATCAAAGAGCTAAAACTAGTCGATACTCAATTAGGGCTATCGGCAGTCAATAGAAAGTGTGTTTATATGAATAAAGTATTTTTAGGCGGAACTTGCAATAATTCAACTTGGAGAGCAGATTTGATAAAAGGATTAGATTGCAATTATTTTAATCCAGTTGTTAAGGATTGGACTCCAGAGTGCCAAGAAGAAGAAAAACGGCAAAAAAACAATGAGTGTAATATTCATTTATATGTTATTACTCGTGAAATGATGGGAGTGTTTTCTATTGCTGAAGCTGTCCAGAGTAGTAATACCAATAATGTTATTACTATTTTTACAGTTATTCAAGAGGGGTTTGATAAAGCTCAAATTAAATCACTAACAGCTACTAGTGATTTAATTCAGAGTAACGGAGGATACATTTTCGACAATTTAGATGATACTAGAGCTTTCTTAAATTCAGGAGTATAGATGATGTTATAGAGGTTCTTAGGAAATATAAATTAATTAAATAAGGAGTCTTAAATGGCTAAGAAAAAAGAAAAGTTTGATATTCAAGAAAAGGTCTTAGAAGAGACTAAGAAACTTCAAGAAGAGAAAGTAATTGAAAAAGAGACCGTTAAGAATCGGGGAGAACGGGAACATAGTATTACTTTGGAGGAATCAGCAATTAATTTTGCTAAAGATCAAGAAGAGAATAACGAAACCTTTAAAGAAGTGCTAGAAGAAACTCCACCACTTCCAATTGACGGCACAAAATACATCAAAGAGCTAAAACTAGTCGATACTCAATTAGGGCTATCGGCAGTCAAT
>CAZRPK010000004.1:0-58032 GCA_964601915.1 uncultured Kangiella sp.
ATGATAAATTTAGATCAAGCCTTATGCAGCAAGGGATTAAAATGCGCTAGCCGTGATAATTAACCGTCTTTTAGTCTTTTCTTTCCTAATCAACCGTCATTAGAGCTATCTGGACATCCAACAAACTCCTAAAACTCAACCAAAAGCCAACTCATTGAATTTGTTACGAATTCGTATTTGTTAAAACAACTAACTTATCGAATTATTCAACATGCTGGAGAAGTCGTTTAGTCCAAACTATTTTACAACAAACTCATCAAATTAAACGTCCACTTAAGCGACGATAAGACTCAAATTGAGAAAATAGATTTTCGTACCACTTTATAAAAGATTCACTTGATGCCCCATTTAATATTGAATCACCAAATTTAGGTTCACCATAGATTGGACTAAAGGCAATGTGTTTGACTAATGCTCGGTGCTCTGGCTCCATTGTACATGACAATTTTTTTAACTCGTTTAACCTATATTCAACTTGTCTGTTGGACTCTGTTAATTTTATAGAGTTGTTTATCCAACGGTTTAAGTCGCTCTGATTAATTCCGAGCCATAAGCCCATTGTTTTATGCGGTAGTTCAAATAAATTTTTCAACTCATAATAGAGAGTCAGTTGAGTTTCCGGTTTAGAAGTTGTCATGAAGCCTCTCAAATTATAGTCAATTACTCTATTTGACTATAATTCAGATTTGTTAAGTTGAGATAATAAAAAAGCTGAATCATGTTATGTTCCAGATACGGACATTTACTTCCTCAATCATACTCTGTTTAACTCATTCTCAGCATGATTATACAACAAAAATATCAACTATGTATTCTTTAAAGAAAACACCTTCGCCAGCGAAGTGTGCATGCCGAACCGGTTCTAATTGTCACTTATATCCAGCGACAGAAATGACTTGTCTCACTGGTTAGATTTGACAGTCGAAACCGATCTTGTGTGCCGGGAAGAATCCGGTCTAATTCTTTCTAGGTGCGAATATGTCTCTTGGACTGAAGCGTTTGTGTTTTTATTATTGCCACTTCTTTGATAATAGATAGAAACCTGCAACAATCGATGCGTAATATGATGAAGGGTGAATAGTTTCAAATATTTCTATTGAGTTTCTCTATCTGAATGGTACTCGCCGAGGATTTAAATACGCTTACTGGTCGCTTTCGTCATACATTATACGCCTTAATTATTGTAAGGAGCTATGATAGGGAACTTGTCTTCTAAGGTCAATTTTGAGGGGGATGCACTAATCTTTTATAGTAAATTATAGTGACGTACTATAATTATACTAAATGACTATAATTTAATATAAATGCTAGAAATTATGGATCCATAATAAAAATAGAAGTAACAAAACATTTGCATTATCGATCAATAATCCAATCTAAATTAAATGGATATCTGTACGCTATGCTTGTAGTTTTCCTGAGTTTTATTGTTCCTAATTGAACGTTCAACTAATCCTGTGTAAGCATTCAATTATAAACTCAACAACATTAGTTTGTGTGAATTCAGGTTGTTTTGTTCTAATATCTTTGGATATTTCATTATTAAAAAACCATCGGACTTTCTAATATAAAGAGGACAAAAAGTAACTGAAATGGCTTTTGATATTGGGTTCAAAAATTTATTGAAATCATCAACAGTTTCCGAACCACACGATTTAGCTAAATCAGTTGTGTGTATAAAATGGTAAATATGAAGAAAAGCTGACCAAAGGTCTAGTTCGTATATTTTCTTAGTCATTGAGATAGGCATTCGGAAAGTTCTGCCTTTTTCATGTTGGGAACTCATATAGTAAACAGTTTCAGGAAAATCCACCTCCGGTCGGTATAAAAGCTTGCGCATGAGGTTCATGATATTATCGAGGTAAAACCTAAATTCGTGGTCATTTATATCATCAAGAATATGGAAAGGAATTATTTTTCTCCACATAAGATATGTTTTACATGAAGAACAAATACTTTTAACTGGAAAGTCATTGGTTAAACATTCACCAACCTGGTGATCCATTAATTCATCAGATAATTTGGATATAATTCTTTTCGTTATATTCAATATTACTTCTTTGCTTAATAGCTGATCAGCCTGATGGGTAGGAACCGATTTTTTTTTGTCAGATATTTTATATTTCTTAGTCGAGATCTCATATTGTCCAATGCCGAACAAACCATTAAATTCGTTAAAACTAAGCGGGGCATGTATTATCTCTAAGATTACACTTGGGTAAAATGACGAATTCTCATTGCACCTCTCTCTAAGCATGCATTGCTTTTGCCTATTAAGAAAGTTGGTAGAAGGATATAAATTTGTGTCTACTTGTATAATCGGTTCCAAGACACTAAAGATTTGATAACCTTTATCCTTCACTCTTTTGAACCGTTCAATGAGTTCTTTTATGTTGAGTTTACAACCACAGGAAAGGCATGATCTTGACAAAAGGGAACCGGAAGTAGGAAGTTCTTGACCGCATCTCGCACAAGCCTTAACTAAAAGTATTTTGTGTAAAGGGCATTCACTTATCCATCGAAGTTCGAATAAGTTACTATGGTAGCCTATTTCAGTACACTTTTGACAGTGTTGAAACGGTTTGAAGTTACGCGAAATTTGGCCAATTGGCAATGCTATATTGAGGTTGTTACTGAGAATCATTTCTCGCTCAAATTTTACTGCTATATCAGAGGTATAAAGAAATCCGTCTCTGAGACCGATGGCTTCAGTGTTAATATTTGTTTCTAGTAGCGTTTTACGAAGATTAACATCACATTTATGGAAACCGTGATTTGCAATTATAAATCTACGGTATCTCGCGTAAGGACTTTCACCAGGCTTCTTAAGTAATAAACCCGTATTCATAATTATGCGGCAACGACTAGGTTAGGTGTTAGGCCTGATGCATCTATACTTGCTACAATCATTTCCTCAATAGCTTGAGGATCATTGAGGTCGTATCTTGGCAGATAGTCGACTAGTAGTATGCGTACTGCAGCAACAAAATACTGCATGCCCCATGACTGAAGCTTTAGTGGTCGCTTATAATTACTTTCAAATATACTCCAGATGATTGCACTTAATTGAGCAAGCCTCCAGCCACTTTCAAAGTCTTTTGGAAGATAGAACTCAGTAAAATCTTTATCCAACTCTTTTAAACAGAAGCTAACATCTGCTTTTGTACGCAATCCATAAAAATCAAATGAATGTGTGAAAAAACGTCCCCTGATTAATTCAAACTCGTCTTCCATTATTCGTTCGAGTAGTGGGGCAGATGAACCTAGGTTGCCAATAAAAAATATACAAAGGTTAGTCTTTAGTTCAGCCAAATTATCATGTAATTCAGCAAATGCGTTTAACTGGTTAACTTTTAGCCTCTGCATTTCATCTACCATTAATACTATTTGCCGGGAGCTATTCTGTAACGAGAGCTCTCCGAGGTAATGTGTTAGGTCATTGGCCATATCATCAGCTTTTGTTCTATTGTTTATAGGTATGTTTAGGGCAAAGCATAGATTACGAAAAATACTTGCGACTGTACTTACATCACGTTGGCTAATAGTGATTCGCTTGGCTGGAATTTTTTCACCAATTCGATTGACCAGTCTGTTAGATACATATTCTATTGCACGGGTTTTACCAATTCTATAATTACCAAGGACTAATCCGCCTGTCATGCCAGTTCGTAGCCAATGGTGTAACTGGTCTTCCAGTTTCTTTAATATTGGTGTTCGAATAAAAAATGCACATGGATTAAAAATTATATTGGGATCAATATTTTTCATTCTGATTATCCTTTAGTGGAACTTGTTCTAGACCAGGACTCCATGGGGGTATTAAATGTAAGCCCGACTTCAAATAACGGGTCTCCTGCTCACCCTCATCATTTTGTGTATCATTTGATTTATCATTGATTCCCAATGTAACGTTACCAAACTCTCTAGTTACTCTAATTAGCTCTGTTGCTATTTTAGGGAGTTCTTTGTTTTCGAGAAGATAGTTAAAATAGCCTGCTAGCGGATCCTTACCTAAAAGTCTCAGATTCTTAGTTATTTTCAGCATTCTCTTTCTAGTACGAATACTGTGGGGGTGAGATTGCCACGTTCTTGGAGCATGCACTGTACCCAGTATTTTCCCTTTCAATGAGATCACTGTTAGATGCCGTATGTCTGTATCGTCATATTCAATAATGGCCTTTTTTTCTAAAACTTCTTTTGATGTTAGGCAATCGCCTGTATAACGTAAACCTTCAAAATTAATATGTGGTCTTCTACTTTCACTTTTTATCAACTTCACATTTACTTCCTTTTGCCTTAAGTGATAACTGATTGGTGCTGATGTCAGAGCGTAAGAATAATTAAGATAGCGTTGAGCCAGATGCTCTTTCATTAACTGAAGAGGGGACATGCCTCCTAGGCGATCTTGTGGTTTAATATTGTGTTCTGTGATGAGAACGCTAAGAATTTCTTCTAATGCATTAAGAGTGATTACAGGTGGTTTTTTACTATTCTTTTTTGTTTCTTTAATTGGAGAGTTTGGTTTCGAACCTGTCGTTGAAGCGAAACGATGATTATGTTGACCAATGACATCAATACCATGTTCAATAAAACCACGTCCTTTTGGTTTTCCTGGAAGTCCAAAATTTAAAGCAGTATTAAGTTTGTAACATACATGATCACGAATACTGTGTGCGAGGTGACACAACGCATTGTCCATACGAATCATATTTACAGTGATATTTTGAAAGTTATCATTAATAGCTGATGGTAGACACGCACCTTCGGCATAAATTAACCCTGGTGTTTTCAGTTCTAGTGGTTTCCATAGTTTGTGTATGCCGGCAATCGCTTCAAGTACATCTGCTTGATTGGGATCTTTAGTAAAACAAAGTTGATATGCTAAATTACAATCAGTTGCCACATCTTTTACTAAATAGAGACTAAGCCTAGACAAACGTAAGGAGTGGAATATTCCATTGACCTCTATGTAAATACTGGTGTTAAGATCGGTTGTTTGAGCATCTATTTGAATTTCTTCATAAGCAGTTAAAGGAATCGTTTTTGATATTATTTCTCTTGAAGGTTTTTTTGTTACGACACTTAATTCCAATACTCGTTTATGAAAATATTTTCGGCATGACTCATAAGCCAGATTGTCTCGGTCAAAAGGGTAGGTAGTTTCTGACCAATTTGCATCATGTAAAAGTCGCAAGAACTCCTTGTGAAAAATATTTGGTGTTAAATTCTGACCATATGCTTTCTTTTCGACATAGTTGGTCAACATCTTTTCTAAATGATCACTTAATCCGGGTACTGTTCTCAGCAAATATTGAAATGATCCTCTCGCACCTCTTTTGTTGGAACACTGGCTAAGAGGTTTTTTACGCTTTCCACTTTTCACTAATGCGCCAGGGATGAGTGCAGTTGTTAATTCCGGCATTTCATCCTTTTCACCACCCAAAGCTCGTTTGAGCAAATAGCTAATAGTGGAGGCATCAAGGTTAAATTCTAAAGATAAACTCTTAAGCGAGTGACCATCTAGCACTTTTGCGATTATCTGCCTATTACGTGTATATTGATGCCTCTTGCTACTTGGTAAGACATTAGTCTCAACATATGGCCAATTACTAAAATCACGATACTCTGTTTGAATTTCAAGACGTTTCTTCCATGTTAAATACATAATGTCGCCTTAGTAGAATAACCAAGTTGACTGTCAGTGATGTCTAATTTTATCTTTCCTTTATGAGCTAGTCGGAATAGAGCGATTTCAGTTTTACGCTGCCCAATACGATCTCCAACAAAAACAATATCGCCAAGTTCTAATTCTTGTATTTCGAAAAGTCGATTTAGTAAGTTAAATTCTTCGTGACTCGTATCTTCTTTTTTTGCACTGATGAGAACTCTAATGATTTTGAGCCAATTTAAAGCAAGTATTTCTTGTTCAAGTACATTTTCATTTGATACAACACCAAATATCATTTGCTCTTGTTCAAAGAATGCTTGTAGCGGTATTCTTAATTCATCTTTAAAATCGCCTCTAGGCTTTAATTCAAGAACTATCCTCTGTCCTGATTTAACGAAATAGCAGTCGGGAATATAACGTCTATTGCCTATATGTAATAAAAATGGTTGAGGAACAAACATTGATACTTCAGGATCTGATTCAAGTAGTGCAGCATGAATAAACTCTGCGTAGGAATGAAAAATACCTATATGTGGAAATTTTATGAATTTTTGCTGATAGCAATCGGCACTTCGCAAGAGTTTTTTAGCTGATTCTTGCTGGTGTGGAATAAAACTTTCTGTTTTTACTAAACGAGAAGTACCTATATTTCCTGCTAAAAGTGCGTGCGAATTCATAATGTCATACCAGTTGATAACTGGTCAAAATATAGACAACAACAATAAAATATGCTATAAACAACGAGATAATGAGTTGTACACAACACGTTTTTAGGCGCATCAAACTATCTATTTATGTGGCTAATATGATTAAAGTAGGTCAAAAATCAAGAGGTTATAAGCCCCACGTTGCACGTGAGTTGCTAGGCGTCAGCAAGGAAAGATTGCGTTATTGGAAAGCAAATCTCGATCCTAAACCAACACGCACTCACTTTTCTGCAAGTGACTTATTTGCTTATCGTATATTGCAAGCCTGCGTTCAAGATTTGAGGATTATTCCGAGCGAACTAAAAGACTTTGATTTAGAGCGTATTTTCGAGTTTTGTCAAAATCGTGATATTCAAACGATGGAGAACTTTATTTTATTATTGAATATTCAAACAAAAAGCCTCTCTATCAACTTAGAAAGTGATTTTTCTGATTTCAGAAATCGAAAAATATGCTATTTATATCTTAATGAACTACTTAAAGAACACTTAGTTTCATTTATGTCACTTGGCGGTAAATAGTATTAGCGTTAATTTTATTATGATCTGCTTACCAACTGTCCAGCCATTTCTATAATCTCAGAATACATGGCTAATTTAGATTTCCAATGTGCAGGAATGCCGCTCAGACCATAATAAGCACCTGCGATTTGACCACAGATTGCAGCTGTAGTATCCGCATCATTTCCGATATTAGCGGATTTTAGAATAGCTTCTTCATAACTATCTGAATGATAAAAACACCAGAGAGCTGATTCTAAACTTTCAATTACATAGCCGCTACCTGTCATTTCCTCATAAGTCTTATCAATAAAATTACCACTTATAATATCAATGACTTTGTCTGTATATGGTTCGTAATTAGACTGAGTAATGATGTTATTTTTTGTCTCTCCAGAAAAAGCTTTTAGTATCATTGAACTAAAAGCTTTACTGCTATCAATACACTCAGCAGCACCATGAGTTGTTCTAGAGCTTTCGCCTGCAAAGTGTAAGGCACTTTCTAAGTCATCTTTATACGCAATAGGAACTGGAGCTAAGCGCATTAAACATCCGTTACCCGCAGATAACCTATGAGTAGGACCACTAAAAGGTTTTTTTGAATCTTCGAAATCACGCAGTGCTGTTGACACTGTGTAGCCAATATCAAAACAAGTTCCTGTGCTGCTCATATATCCATGACGATACCAATTACAGTAGCGATTCATTTGATCAACAGGATCAAAATCTTCATTTCGGATAAGGCTTTGAGCCAAACAAAGTGCCATAGATGTATCATCGGTCCACTCGCCAGGATTCAAGCGGAAAGGACCTCCACCAACCATATCAGTTATAGGCTCAAATGTTCCTCGTGGCTTGAATTCCAAAGTTGTGCCAACTGCATCGCCTACAGCCAGACCGATCAGACATCCCTTTGTCGCATCATTAATATCTTTTGCTCTATTGATATTACTCATATTCGTTACTCATTTCTTTTAATGAATCTAAGCCAACAGATGAAACAACTTTGTCATTCATTGGTACATAGATTGTCTCCAAAGGAGTTAGTAATTTCTCTAAGTTACCATTGTTCACAAGTTTCCTTTGCTCAGAGACAAAATCTGAAATATTCTCTATTTCTACAATGCCTTCACCTTTAAACGGGAGTAAAAAATCATTTCTAAGACCTAATTGAATAGCTCTTCTTTCTTGCTTTATTCCGTGCGGGTCATGGTCAGGATCCCATTGCAGTCTCACGTTTGAATTTTGCACCGCAGATTGCCATTGTTCTCGTGACTCGTAACTCTTCGGATTAAACGAAGCTTCCACAGCGTTCAGTAAAACCGACTCAAAATAATCTCTTTTCAATTTTATTGCTAGGGTAACTTCTTGACCTTCTTTAACACCCCAGCCGCAGCGATACATCATCCATAGAAAGTTGGGTTTTATCCAACTCATTCTGGAGTAACTATAAGCACCGCCGAAAAATTGATTCTTAGCAGCATAGTGACCAATTTCAGGTCGATAGGCTTGATAGATCACAACATACTCATCCGTATATTGTGCCATTATGTGTTTACCGGTCTCTGGCCAATCTTTTTCTTGTTCTAAATAATTTGTTAATTCTAATTTCATTTTCTCTTTCACTTATTTGTTTTTATTGCGTTATCGCGCATAAATTTCCCGCATATAAAAATGCAGATCTTCATCGTCTGATTTTCTATACAACTGTGCCATTCTTGTGGCGGTTTGTTTTGACTCACCTTCAATTTCTTCAACAACGTTTCCCTTAATGATACGTCGCCTGAATCCTGATTTATTAAGCTTGCCACCCAAAATAATTTCAAAGCATTTTTGCAATTCCGATAAAGTAAATTTATCAGGAAGAACATGTAGTGCTATTGTCGTATATTGCGCTTTACTTCTTAATCGATGAAAAGCTTCCTTGATTAACTCACCATGGTCGAAAGCTAGCTTCTGCTGCGCAACATTGCCTTCGTCATCCAATGCACACCAGCAGGAATCATCGTCAAATTGTGCATCTTCTGCATTAACTAATGCGAAGTAGGTGACCGTAACTGACCAGCCTCGTGGATCTCTAGAGTCGTTACCCGTTGCTCCAAGCTGCTCCAAATAAGGTGCGTCATAGCCTGTTTTTTCATTCAGTTTTTTAAGCGCAGTTTGCTCAATACTCTTATCTTTTTTAACATCGATAAAACCACCAGGAGTCGCCCAACTTCCTTTAAAGGGAAAGTCAGCACGTTTGGTTATCAAAACATTAACTTGTTCATCAATGATTGAAAATATAACGATGTCTACACTCGTCAGTGGAACATCAAAATCATGAATATTGTAGTTAGCTAAAAACTCTTTTTCTTGTTGTTTAATCGACATACTAGGTTTCTCTTTAAATGGATTCTCTGTAAAAGGCTTATCAAAAATAGCTTTCTATTTGTTCGCTTTTAACCACATCAGCGCCAATCCTGTAATCACACTTAAATTACCTTGCTGCATCAACTTAACCGCTTCATCTACAGCCACAATATGAGTTCTGATATCTTCATTCTCACCCATAGCTCCGTGTAATCCGGAAGCTTGCAAATCAACTTCGGCAAAAAAGAGCGCGGTTGTTTCATTGGTTCCACCGGGACTAAGATAAAACTCTCCAATTAGCTCTTTAGCATCACAGGAATAACCTGTCTCTTCTAAAACCTCTCGCTCAATAGCGACTTTTTTATCTTCACCATCTTCAACTATTCCCGCAGGCAGTTCATAAATCCAAGGATTAACGTCATTTTCTAGTGGACCAATCCTAAATTGCTCGGTTAATAAAACGCTATTTTGTGTTTTATCAAACATCAGCACAGCAACGGTAGGTTCTCTAACTAACACTTCGCGTTTATGAATTCGGCTTTTACTACCATCAAACTTGTTATATTGAATAGTGTGTTGTTTCAACTTGAAGAAGCCGTCATGACAGATCTTGCTGTCCTGAATTACTTCGTTTCGGTCGAAGATTATTTCTTGATCTGATTTGTTCACACATGTACTCCATAGAGTCGGTGGTTAAATATATACTTAGCAATCATTCCATCCAGATATTTCTTAAAACGAGTTTCAAACAAAAAGCCCGGACGAGGATAGTCAGAAATAAGCTCTCTGATCAAAGTGCTATGAACAGGAATTCGTTCACTGACGGCTCTTAAATTCCACCGCTTAACAATTTCTTCTCCTCGGTAAAACTTGTTCCAAGTTTCATGAGTGGCATTGTCTGGTCCAATAATAAAAGTTAATTCGGGTTGAATATTGGCATTTAGATAGCGCTTCTCTAATTCATTTAAAACATCAAAAGTATAAACGGGCTTGTCATTATCAAATCCTAAGTCTCTTTCAATAGCTGAAGTCATAATAGCTGTTTCATGCTTAAATTTTAGATGTTTCTCTGCATGAAAAGTCTCGCCCAGCATACTGGCCATATAGAGCCTGTCTTGATAAGGCTCCATATTTTTGCCAAATGCATGTCGGTAACTTGGTATCAGCAGGATTTCATCATAGTCTTTGTAGATTTGCTCAATGATATCTTTATGTCCCAAATGGGGCGGGTTAAAAGCAGAACCAATGATTCCAATTCGTTTTTTAGTTTTATTCGCATTTAACTGAGCTGGTAACATCTTCTTATTCTCCTCTTTTCAACCTTCATATCCGTGGTTGACATAATAGTATAGTGTGTGTACTATTAATAGTGTATCAAGTGCATTATTAAGTCAAGTCGAAAATAAGAGATTAAAAAGAAAGGTTGAAAACAGACTGAGAGAGTTTCAAACTCAGGTTCATAAGAGAGAAGGAAAGTTAGGAGAATAATGATGAAAGCACTAAATCCAAAGCATACAGCTACATTTGATGTTGATGCACAATATACTTTTACTCCGGAATGTCCTGATGAATTGCCTGTTGCAGGTGGAACTGAAATTGTTAAAGCGTTAAACCAACAAGCTGAACTAGCTTCAATTAGAGTTGGTTCAAAAGATGCTCATAGTCCAAAGGCTATTTGGGTCGCTGATGAAAATAAGCCTATGTTTAGCCCTGTTGAAGGTAAGAATGTTGATATTGCTTGGAATCAACATGCAGTGCCAGGTACTAAGGGATTCGAGCTAATTGACGGATTACCCAAGCCAATTGATTACGATTTCTTTGTTTGGAAAGGCATGGAGTTAGACTTACACCCTTATGGTGCTTGCTATCACGACCTAAACGATAAGATGAGCACTGGAGTTATTGAGTACTTAAAGTCGAACGGTATAGAGAATGTAATTGTCGGCGGCTTGGCGACAGACTATTGTGTTAAAACAACTGTGTTTCAGTTACTCAAAGCTGGCTTCAGGGTTATTGTTAATTTGGAAGCATGTCGTGGAGTTGCTCAAGAGACTGTCGATGAAGCCGTTGAAGAAATGAGAAAAGCTGGAATTGAGGTAGTAGAAGATACAAACGAATTGCGAGACAGACTTTAAAAGCGAATTTTAAGACTAAGCACCAAGAAAAATATTTAGGGAAAATAAAATGACTAACAAACACATAATTCACTCTTTACTAGATACAGATCTATATAAACTGACAATGATGCAAGTGGTGTTACACCATTTTCCAGCGGCAGAAGTTGAGTATGCATTTAAATGTCGAACCGAAGGTGTTGATTTAATGCCGCTGGCTGTTGAAATAAGAAATGAAATTAAGAATTTGTGCCAATTGAAATTTACGGAAAATGAAATACATTATTTGAATGGCATCTATTACCTAAAATCTGATTTCGTTCAATTTTTAAAGTTGTTTCAGATGAACGAAAATTATGTGCATATAGGTAAAGATGAAGAAGGACAATTGGAAATAAAAGTGGCTGGACCTTGGTTGCACACAATCATGTTTGAAGTGCCAGTTTTGGCAATTGTAGAGGAAGTGTTTTCGAGACATCATCATGCAGATATCGATATGCAGGTTGGTCAACACAGGTTAAAAGAAAAGACAGAGATGATCAAAGCGCATCCGCTAAAAGACAAGCTCAAAATTATGGAGTTTGGTACAAGGCGTCGTTTTAATCGGGAATGGCAAAAACATGTACTGGAGCATTTAAACAGGAGTGTTTCTGATAACTTAGTTGGGACTAGTAATGTTTATTACGCCAGAGAAACGGGAGTTACACCGCTTGGCACAATGGCGCATGAATACTTGCAGGCATTTCAAGCCTTAGGTCCAAGGTTAGTTGATAGTCAGAAAGAGGCGCTTGATGTTTGGACTAAAGAATATCGTGGCGATTTAGGGATTGCATTGACCGACGTTGTTGGTGTAGATGCATTCATTAAAGACTTTGATCGTTACTTTGCCAAATTATTTGATGGCGTGAGACATGATAGCGGTTGTCCCTTTGAGTGGGCTCGTAAGATGATTGCTCATTATGAAAAGCTAGGTATTGATCCTAAAACAAAGACCTTGGTATTTAGTGATGGATTAGATATCCCGTTAGCATTTGAACTTTTAACTGAGTTCCATGAAATAACTAATGTGGTATTTGGTATAGGTACTAACTTGACTAACGATGTGGGGATTAAGCCGCTTAGTATTGTGATGAAAATGACTCTATGTAACGGACAGCCAGTGGCAAAAATAAGCGATAGCCCTGGAAAGACAATGTGTAAGGATGAAGGCTACTTATCTTATTTACGAAAAGTATTCGCTATAGATTGAACAAGAAACCCATTGTTAGAAACAAGTAGTCAATAGAAACAAATAAACAATAAGAAGATCAATAGGAAGTTGAAGGAGAGCATTATGAATAGCTCATTAGAAAAAATTGTACTGGCGCAGCTGAATTTTACGGTTGGTGATATAGAGGGAAACTTAAACAAAATAATTGGTGCTTACCAGAAAGTAAAAAATGAAAATGCTTTACTTGTGTGTAGTGAGCTAGCTATTACAGGATATTATCCTCAAGATTTATTGTTAAGAGAATCTCTATTGTTACAGCAATGGCAAGCATTGCAGAAGTTAAAACTTGAAACAAAAGGATATTCCTGCGGGATTATTGTTGGGTTTGCAGCAAAGAATAATTCGAAATTTGGTAAGCCATTATTTAATGCTTTGGCCGTACTAAAGGATGGAGAGCAATTATTTGAATATCACAAACAATTGCTACCTACATACAATGTGTTTGATGAGGCTCGTCATTTTACTGAAGGACATAACGAAAACTGGTTTCATATTGATGGGAAAATGATAGGTTTTTTAATCTGTGAAGATGCCTGGTATGAAGAAAATAAAAATATTTATAGAACCGACCCAGTTTTTGATCTTGAGGGAAAAGAGTTAGATTGTGTTATTAGTATCAACGCATCCCCTAGTAATTTAGGGAAACAAGATGAAAGACTTAAGCTGGCAAGTCGCATAGTGGGGAGAACTCAAGCTCCTTTTATTTATGTTAATCAAGTAGGTGCTAACGATGAGTTAGTATTTGATGGTTCTAGCTTTATGGTGAGTGGCAAGGGCAAGTTAATTGCTCAAGCGAAATCATTTGAAGAAGAAATAATTAGTTTAGAACTTAATGATAATGCGTCTAAAGTAATTTTAAATACTAATAAAGAAGAGTTTTTACGGAAGCAGGTGGTGCTTGGTATCAGGGATTATGTTACTAAGTGTGGTTTAAAGAAAGTAGTCATAGGATCTTCTGGAGGAATTGACTCAGCTGTAACCTTGGCTATTTGCGCTGAAGCTTTGGGTGGTGAAAATGTTGTCGCCATCACTATGCCATCAAAGTATTCGTCAGAGGGAAGCGTAGATGACTCAGTTACTTTGTGTGAAAACTTAGGTATTAAGTTATTAAATGCATCAATAGCTGAAGAGTTTGATTTGGCGGTTAAACGGTTTGAGTTGATGTCAGATGAAAAGCCATCAGGTCTTACTCAAGAAAATATCCAGGCCAGAATTCGCGGGCGAATATTAATGGAGTATAGCAATCACTTTGGTGCTCTAGTGATTTCAACAGGTAATAAAAGTGAAATGAGTGTGGGTTATGCAACACTTTACGGTGATATGAATGGCGGTATTAATCCACTAGGTGACTTGTACAAAATGGAAGTATACGCGCTAGCGAAACATTTTAATGAAAAAGCAGGGAAAGAACTTATTCCTAATATCATTATCGAAAAAGCGCCAAGTGCAGAGCTTTCAGAAGATCAGGTTGATAGTGATTCTTTGCCTGAGTATCCATTGCTTGATGCGATTTTGAAGCTCTATATTGAAGAGGATTTGTTGGATAGCTCACAGGCTAAACAATGCCATGAAATGATAGAACGATTTGGTGCTAGCGAGCAAGACATTGAACGCATCCATCGAATGGTTGATAGAGCAGAATTTAAACGTAGACAGGCACCGCCAATAATTCGTGTACAGAAAAGAAGCTTCGGTATGGGGCGTTGGCTGCCAGTGGCAGCAAAGTACTAGTTAGAGAAAAAATAATAAGGAATAAAATATGAAAGTAATGGAAGGCGATTTGATTTCTCTCGCAGAAGAAGGAATATTTGATGTCATCATCCATGGTTGCAACTGTTTATGTACCATGGGAAGTGGCATTGCAAAGACAATCAAAAATAAATATCCGCAGGCTTACAAAGTGGACTGCGAAACAACCAAAGGTGATAAAGAAAAGTTAGGCAGTTATAGCGCCATTACAGTGGGTCATCAGAGTGTATTTGTTGTGGTTAACGCTTATACACAATATAGCTACAGTCGAAAAGACATCGATGTGGATTATGATGCGGTAAGAAAGGTTTTTGCATTAATTAAACAAGACTTTGCAGGCAAGCGAATTGGTTACCCGTTAATCGGCGCTGGTTTGGCTGGTGGAGACTGGAATGTCATTGAAGCGATTATCCAGCAGGAGCTAGATGGCGAAGACCACACTTTGGTTAAATTTATACCAATAAAATTGAATTTTAAATGAGTTAAGAAAATGAACAATAATATACAAACAATCACTATGTATCGACCAACAGGCAAGAATGAATTGCAGTTGGTAATAGATAGTGGATACAAAAAATGGCCGCCACGTTTGGCAATGCAAACAATTTTCTACCCAGTTACCAATGAGCAATATGCCATTGAAGTGAATAACTGGAACGTAAGAGAAAATGGTATTGGATATGTCACTAAATTTGAAGTGAACAAATCTTTTGTTGAACGCTACAAAATTGAGACTGTTGGTGGTAGCAATCATACCGAATGGTGGATACCTGCTGAAGATCTAGAAGAGCTTAACGACAATATTGTCGGGTTAATCGAAGTTATCGGCGAGTACACCGAAGTTATAAAAATATAGTCCAGCGTTCTTAAATTCCCTCTCCCCATGGGAGAGGGTTAGGGAGAGGGCTTTTTGAAGGAATAATAAAAATGAAAGATAAAACAAATAGAACATCGAAGTTCCTGAGCTATGTATTAAGACATAACCCTGCTGAAATCGATTTAGAACTAGATGAAAACGGTTGGGTATCAATCGCGCAATTAATTAGTAATGCGAATGCTCATGGTAAAGACATCAATAGAGATTTGATTGAACAAGTTGTTGTTACTAACGATAAACAACGTTTTGCTATCAGCGATGATGGAAAAATGATTAGAGCTAACCAAGGGCATAGCGTTGAAATTAAATTAGATCTTGATGCATCGGTTCCACCTGCAGTATTACTGCATGGAACTGCAGAAAAGAACCTTGGATTAATTACTAGTGATGGCCTTAGTAAAATGAATCGTCATCACGTTCACTTATCTGGATGTGAAAAAACGGCAAGTGCGGTTGGTCGACGTTATGGCAAATTAGTTTTGCTACAGGTTGATACTATTAAAATGATTAGTGATGGATTCCAGTTCTTTAAGAGTGAGAATAATGTTTGGTTGGTAGATTCAGTACCGGCTCAATACATCAGTATTTTACAAAACAAGTAGAGCCAAAAAGTAGAACGAAATAGATAAAGTGAATGATTATGAAAACAATAGACAAAATAGAGATCATAGAGAATATTCGTACTAAAGACGAACTGGTTGAGTTCGTCGCACGCGGCAAGAAAGCAAAATATCTATGCTTCTGGGGGCACACGAAGAATAACTCTCAGCAAGTATCCAAAACATGTTTTAGTCAATGGTACGGCTCAAAATTTGAAATCGACGGCATTGTCTACCCGACTGCAGAGCATTTTATGATGGCAGAAAAGGCTCGTCTTTTTGAAAGTAAGAGTGCTGCAAACACTGCTTTGCTAAAACAAATAATAGAAGCGCCTCATCCGCAAAAGGCTAAGCAGTTAGGTCGTCAGATTGAAGGCTTCACCAACGAGGTTTGGAACCAGCATCGGTTTGATGCGGTTCTAAAAGGCAATGTTGCTAAGTTCTCACAGAGCCCAAAGTTAGCCGAGTTCCTATTGGGGACAGGTAAACGTGTATTGGTGGAAGCAAGTCCCGCAGATAAAGTCTGGGGAACAGGATTGGCCGAAGACCATGATGATGCGACAAATCCGTTTAAGTGGAAAGGTCTAAATTTATTAGGGTTTGCCTTGATGGAAACTCGCAAGAGATTGAGTAAATTAAAAGAATAAAAAAGGCAGAATGATGGATAACATAGAAATAATAAAGGGAGACATTACAAAGCTTAACGTTGATGCGATTGTGAATGCAGCCAATGCAGGTTTGTGTGGTGGAGGCGGTGTTGATGGCGCGATTCATAAAGCAGCGGGCAAGGAGTTATTGGCCGAGTGCCGAACGCTAGGCGGTGGAACGACAGGTTTTGCAAAGATAACCAAGGGTTACAACTTACCAGCGAAACATATAATTCATACCGTAGGACCTGTTTGGTATGGTGGACAGAAAAATGAAGAAGCGTTGTTGGCATCTTGTTATCGGGAATGTATGAAACTCGCTGCTGAGAATGGAATAACATCAATTGCATTTCCGGCTATTAGCTGTGGCTCTTATAGGTTCCCTGTTGATAAGGCTTGTAAGATAGCAGTGAACGAAGTTGTTGTCTGTCTCACTGTGACTAATATTAAGATGAAAGTGATTTTTGTTTGTTTTGATGAGAAGATAGAAAGAGCCTTTAAACAAGTGATTAATAATGCATAAATATTATCATGTAACTGTTCTGAGTAACTTTATGGTTGGATTTGATAAGTATAAGAAAACTTATAACAAATCTTCAATTAAGGAAAGCTCTTACCCAGAAGTCTTCTTTTTGCTTAGTCAAGATAACATCCAGGTGGGCGTTGAGAAAGCTACTAAGCTCATAAATAAGTTGGCAATACCCGAAAATAGGTTAATTGTTTTAGAAACACAAATCGATTCAGAACTGGTTCTAAGTAATGATATTACAAGCACGAAACTTGGAGAATACATCAACAGCAGTGAAATTCAGGTTAATAAAGTGTATTACTGGAAAGATGGTCGACTAACCGAAAGCCGAATTGAGGATATGGTTGCAGCATCGTACAAAGTGAGTCAAATTAACAAACAGAGTTACTCTAATTTGATGCCTCGTAGTCTTTCTTTTTTACCAATAGCAAAAGGTTGCCAAGCCAAGTGTGCGTTTTGTTTCTCCGCGTCATCAATATCTATTGAGCAAGCACAAGGAACAATTAGCGAAACTGTTATGCATTCGGCACTAGAGAAGGCTTCCTCCGCTGGAGCTACAAGAGCTGTAATCACTGGAGGAGGCGAGCCCGGCTTATTGTCGGTAGAAAAACTGACGAAAATCATTAGAATATGCAATGAATATTTCAGCAAAACTGTGCTTATAACAAATGGTTATTCACTAGTAACAGATAATGATATTAGCAGAACTCTAAACTACTTTGAGAAAGCAGGTTTAAGTGTTTTATCTGTATCTCGTCATCATTATGATAGAGCTTATAACGGTCAGTTAATGTCTTTAGATATTGATAGCGAGGTTATCGCACAGACCCTTATAAATGATAAATCTTCTTTGATTCTTCGGTGGGTATGCGTATTACAAAAAGGAGGTATAGATTCATCGGAGAAACTACAGAAGTACATTGATTGGACTTTTGAGCATGGTGTGTCACAGATTTGTTTTAAAGAGCTTTATGTTTCAAGTAGTTCTGAGTCAGTTTATTTTAATCAGGCTTCAAATGATTGGAGTTATAAAAATCAAGTTCCATTAAGTATTGTGATTGATATGGCTGAACAACAGGAGTGGGAACTAGTTGACAAATTACCATGGGGAAGTCCTGTTTATAGAATTTGTCGTGGTAAACAATCAATTACTATTGCGGCCTATACTGAGCCAACTGTTTCCTGGGAGCTTACGAATAAACAATGTAGAAGTTGGAACGTTATGTCTAACGGGGAGTGTTTCGCGAGTTTGGAATCTAAAGAAAGTATTATTGATATTGAAAAGATTATCTAAGTGAATTACCAAGAATTTAAAAGTTATCGGGACGAACTTCAAAGCCGTTACTTTCGTTTAGACGACCTTAATCCATATTCGCTGGCCCCTTATTTTATAAATGACTCCTGTCAAAAGTGTGAATTTATCGATATTGCAAGTGAATACTTTGTTATGCAATCAAACGGTGTACGATCGTTATTGAAAGAATTATTCAAATATTTTACAAAACTAGGTTATCAATTAAACATACCTGAAGATGTATATCCTGAGTACTTTAATCTAATACCTATGAACGCAATAGTTTTTCATTACGCAAGTTGTCGACGGGAAAAGTTCACTTTTTCTGAAAATGAGTTTTGTATATCCTTGATAGCAAATCCACTAATACCCGAGGGGCGATATTTAACTAAAGCTGAACTGCTTGTGTTAGATAATTGGCTTTTGGATAATAATAATCGTTGGATTATTTTTGATACAGTCTATGACTATTGCTTACATAGTCTTGATTTCAAATTTAAGTCGAATAATATTATATTTGTCAACAGTCTTTCTAAAGTCAACTTAGCTCCTGGAGTTTCTGGCTGGGCTTTGAGTAAAACAAAACTTCCAGGATTTGAACAAATCCCAATGCCAGAGGTTGATCAGAAATTAAATGGAGCAATTCAAAATGAGTACACTCAAGCATGGAAAACAATTGACAATAAATTTAATTTAGGAAAAAAATATAATTGGCAACGTCCGAGCGTAGGGTATCTATCTCTTTTAAACAAAAACTTTAGATCGTTACTCAGTGAATGTGACATTGCTGCTGTCCCTGCTTCAATATTTGGAGTGAAGGGAGATGATATTAGTGTCATTTCCTGTCTATCGGAAGTTAAACAAAATGTACTCTAAACTAGACTTACTAAACCTATATAATGATGCTGATTTCTATGATGCAGAGTTTATGGACCGAAACATTGAATTTGAGTTTTATAAAGATCTTTGTGATGGAGCAGAAAATGTTCTCGAAGTTGCATGCGGCACGGGAAGGATAACAATACCTTTAGCGAAAAGTGGCATAGATATAGCTGGTACAGATATTTCAGAAGGTATGATTGTCAGTGCTAGAAAAAATGCATCAGCTGCTGGAGTTGATATAAAATTCTCTGTGGAAGATGCTCTGTTCACTAATGGTCGTTTTGACCTTGTTTTTATCGCAACTAATGCGTTTCAACATCTATTATCCTTTGAAGATGCTTTGGCATTTCTATATGCTTGCCGCAACTCACTATCACCCAATGGTAGAATTGTTATCGACTTGCAGGTTCCAAACGTGGGAAAACTTTCAAGAAAATACAGTGAAACTCGCCCTTACAAAACTTTCAACTACTTAGGGAATAAAGTTGTCGCGAACCTTCGAGGCAACTATGAAAATTTGACTCAGTTATATATGTTCGATATTGAGTACACTCAGGGCCAAGAAGTCATCAAGAAAAAGAAAGTAGCAATGAGGATGTACTATCCCCAAGAACTAAGTCTGCTTTTCAAGGCTGCTGGTCTCTCTATCATCCAAGAATATGGCGAGTACGACAAATCGAAATTGACTAACTATTCTTATAAGCAGATTTACGTGTTGAAAATACAAGAACATATACATCAAAATAACTAAAAGATAATTAATAAGAGTCAACAAACAAGCTAGACTGATTTAAATTCTATTGCCGAAACCAAATAATGAAAATCCAACTGTTAAGTGACCTACATATCGAGTTCGACTATTACGCTTATCCAAAGGCGGATGTGGATGTTGTTGTCTTGGCTGGAGATATTCATACCAAAGACCGTGGGGTGAAATGGGCTTTGGAAGAAATAAAAGATAAGCCTGTTATCTATGTGTTGGGTAATCATGATTTTTATGGCAAGGCTTATCCAAAATTGGTCGACTCAGTTAAAGCTCTGACAAAAAATACCAATATTCATGTTTTGGAGAATGACTTGGTTACTATTGATGGTGTCAATTTCCTGGGTTGTACTCTTTGGACAAACTTTGAATTATTTGGGGATGCAAGAGTTTCTGGATATGAGTGTCAGCAGGTCATGACTGATTATAGAAAAATTAGACGAGCCCCTAATTTCGCTAAACTTCGTTCGATTGACACTGCGGTAATACATAGTCGTTCCGTTAAATGGCTAGAGCAAACACTTGAAGAGAACCAAGGCAAAACCAATGTTGTCGTTACTCATCACGGCCCTTCGCTTAAATCAGTGCCTGAAATGTATCTTAATGATGTAACAACGGCTGCTTATGTCTCTAACTTGGAAGGATTGATTGAGTGATATAAGCCAAATTATTGGATGCATGGTCATTTACATAGTAGTAGTGACTATATGGTTGATAATTGTCGAGTTCTTTGTAATCCAAAAGGATATCCAGATAGCGTAAATTCTGGCTATATACCTGATTTGTGTTTAGAGATTTAGTACCGCAGTTAAACTCAACACTACTAAGTACTTGAGATTAGAGCCTAAAATAGGCACAATGTAGTCAGTTCAGAAAATGAACTATTCCTTTCGTATTATCGCGGCTGCTGAACCCGATAAATCGAAGAGGAAATAACAATGATTAGTAGAAATAGAGCATGGAGAAGGTTTCGTCGTGAAGTGAAAATAAGCGACAGGAACTCGAGAATCCATGAAAAAGGGAATCTGGATCAAGTAATATTGGATAGAGGAAAACTCTCGAAAACAAAGGGAGTACCTGAATATCGGATTGATCAATTCAAATACATCGAGAAGAATTGGAAAATGATGTATCTGCGTAAGAATAAGCTCGCGAGGGCTAATCAATTGGGCAGAGACTATCCTCCAAAAACGATACGTCAAATTCTTGATGATGAAACTCCCATTGATATAAAGAGATAAAGTAAATGCAGAATTTATTATTTATCTGTAGTCGTAATCAGTGGCGTAGCCCAACGGCAGAAGAAGTTTGGCGTAAATACCCAGACATCAATGCACGATCTGCAGGTACTAGCCCAAAAGCAAGAAAAACAGTCAGTTCATCGGATATCCGATGGGCTGATATTATTTTTGTTATGGAGCAGAAACATAAGAATCGTCTTAAAGCAGAGTTCACTCGCATGTTAGAGCACAAGCCTTTATATGTACTCGATATTCCAGATGAGTATCAATATATGGATGAGGAGCTTGTGAAAGAATTAGAATTATCTGTTGGTGCTTATATTTAGCAGTCACTAATAATGATAAAAACATACTAGTAATGTAAAACAACAAGGTTCAAGGACTTACTTTTGTTATGAGCGCTATCGAGCAAACATTAAACTACAAACAACATTCAACTCTTACTGAATCCGAAGGTCAGAACAAACTCCAGCTTTGCTCAACAAATACCGATAATGAAAATGCTGCCTTTTTCAGTGGTGACTTAAAGAGCCCCATGAAAGCGGCACGTTGTTTACGAGCCATATCACTTTTAGTTGGAGCTCGTTATTTTACTCCGCCGGCCATGCTCGCGCGAATTCTTCGAGAGTCCGACCCTGTAGTGACAGTCAGTCGAAAAATGTTACGGTTTGAAGGATTTTCGGCTTGCTGTAGTACTTATGGTCGATTAGATATATTACCTAATGGTTTTGAAGCTTCCAAGATTATACCTGGTACGACAAACGTTGATTTTCAAGCTGAAATGCGAGGTGTTTTAGCAAAAGTTCGAAATGATAGTTCAATGTCTATGTCTGTACGTTCCGATGAATTTGAATTAGTCCACGATGATGCGAAAGTTATTGAAAAGAAAGTGAAGCTACCACTGCGTTGGATAAAAGGACTTTCTGAGGTTCAATCGTCTCAGAATAGTATGACATTAGCTTTTAAAATTTCTAGAAACGAAGCGCTACGTTTTTTCCGACAATTGCCTAAAGGAAGTACAAAACACCCAGCCTGGATTGTACCCGCTAGTAAAGGAATTCGACTTTCTCATCGGGAAGTTGCTCGGTGCGTCAGAATAAAGGGGTGCGAGAGGTTAGCCGTTTTAGCTGAGCTTGTTCAGTATTCTCAGGAACTTTCGATCTTCGTTGATGCACAAAATACGACATCTGCTTGGGTACTTTCATTTGGTGATCTTCGTTTTACTTTGGTATTAAGTGAGGAAACTTGGCGAGGATTTTCTGGAGAAGGAAAATTACTGAAGGACATCGCATCAAGCAGCGGCGAACAAATCCTAAATAAAGTGAAGGCCTCACTTAATTGGCAAGAGTCAATTTCAGCTAAAGAATTATCTTCGGATCTGGGGGAAGATGAGTCATCAGTTTTGGCTGCATTAAGTCTACTTTCGTCTAGAGGCCTGGTTGGTTTCGATGTATATACCGATTCATACTTTCATCGCGTACTGCCGTTTGACCTATCTAAAGTAGAAGATTTAAATCCACGAATAAAATCTGCAAGAAAGCTGGTTTCAGAGGGCGTTGTTTCTGTTATCAATAATAGTACAAATGGAAAGAACGATGCATTGGTTCAAGGCGAGGTTGAGAGCGGCGGAGTCATTCATCGCGTTGAATTATCATCGTCTGGTGATAAATGCACTTGTCCATGGTTTGCGAAACACAAGACTGATAGAGGGCCCTGCAAACACATTCTTGCATTATCGATTAGCATAGATGAATAAGATGAGCGAAATAATGAATGCCAGTTTAGAACTATTGTATAAGTTGAAATCCGCAGAAGAAGTAATTGAACAGCTTAAGAATTCGACAGATGAAGAGCTAGCAATATTTTCTAAGCTAGTTCCTAAAGCGATAAAACAGAGCATTAAAATCTATTGGGACTGGAAATTAGCAGAAAAAATAAGAGATGAAGAAAGAAATAAAATCGAAGTGCTTTCTATTGTTCTTTACGCTACTTCTAATCTCACAGAAGTTAAGAAAGCAGGCTGGTTAGCGATCCCTAAGATTGAAATCATAAAAAACATTTGTGAAATATTTGAGCCTAGTTGGATTGATAGCTGGGCTAATTGGGTATTGGAAGAGAACCCACGACAATTTACTCTAATTTATCCTTTGGTGAAGGAGGGGTATTGCAATAAGCCGACCACCGATAATTATGTTTTGGGTATAATCGAATCGATCAATTATGAGCGAAAGACAGACCAGGTTTTGGTTGATAGCATTCGGTTATCACTTAGGGATTTAGAGGATGATATTTGGCGTATATTTGAAGTAGAAGGTGGAGGAGAGTTTAGTTTAGCTGCCCATGACAAATATTCACATGGACAAAACTGCTGGGATAATTCGCTTCGAATTCTTAGTGAAGAAGGTACACTTTCGCGCGATAGATTATTAGATTCCAGCTTAAAAGCTCTGGGGAATGATTTCGCTCAATTTCGCGCAAGCTGGTTTTCAAGATTGTTTATTTCTCTCAAGCCAACTTTAGAAGAACTTGAGGTCAGAGCTAGCAATCTTATCCTGTTAATGGGCAGTCAAATACCACCAACGGTTTCGTTTGCTCTTAAAAACCTTAACTCTTTAGAGAAAAAGAAACTACTAAATACCGATATGTTTTTAGACAATGTTGAACCGGTATTAAACGCAAAAACAAAATCAACAGTAATGCTCTCACTAAGAATCCTTGAAAGTCTGGCAAAAAGAAATATAGACAAAGCAGAAAAGATTGCACTGGCATCTACACACGCAATAATTTTTGATAATGCAGAAGTACAAAAAAAGGTTTTTGACCTAATAGATAAATACGGAAACCAAAAAGATGAAAATATTAGTGAGGCGTTAAAACTGAACGCTGATTTCATCGTACCGTCTCTAAAAAATAGGCTGAGTTCTTGGGTTTCAATTGAAGATGCCAGAAGCAGCGATATCGAAGAGTCTTATAACTCGACGTTGGTTGAAACTAGTAATAATCAGAATGAAGGAATTGTTCCAATAGAAAATTTTGAAGAGTTAATTTCTGAATTTTTACAACTGATTGAAGAACCAAATGATCCTATAGCAATAGAAAGATTGTTTGATGGTTTGAGCAGAGTCGGACGAAGCAGGCCTGAAGATTTCATGAAGTTGATTGGACCATTGGAAAAGCGGGCAAGTACTCTTGAAAGCCGAGGTTCGGAGAAATGGTTAACATACCAACTTTCAAAACTAGCGTTGAGTTACATTAACAATAAAAATGGATTTCGGGTGACTTACAACGAAATTTTGAAAAAAAATGAATCTAATTTCGAAAATGTCTTCATTGCACGTCTCTACTTCCTTGTGGAGAGTATTTTACGAAAAACAAATATTGAAGTCCCGCTTATAAGCGCGCCGACGCATGGAAGAGGTTTTATTACCCCATCTGTCCTTCTCGATAGAATTAAAGCTATCGAGAGTGCAAAAGAGCAATCGAGTATGATTGACAATGTGCTAGCTATTCTTCGCCTAGATTGCGGCCTAATAGATGAGTCTGAATTGAAAGAAACTATCAAACAGCTTAAAGGAATTAAAACTGAATTTTCGCTAGCTTGTGCTTACGCTCTTGGTGGCGAAGTAGACATTGGCAAGAGAGCCGCACTCTGGATCGCAGCTAGTCGAATCAGAGCGCCAGAAGGAGAAGATAAACTAATTCTTGATAAATTCGGTACGCTAGGGCCTGATGCCGGTCAAGCCTCAAGATACAAGCCATGGGTTGAAGTACACAATAGCAATGATGGTGACTATACATGGTACAACTTAAAAGTTGAGCGAACTCCAAGAGCTCCAGAGGAAATTCCTCTCGAGCATTTGGCTGTTCTTTTTCATAAATACACAGAAGGATATTATTCCGATACATATTTTGGATACAACGAGGGATTAGTGCGGTGGGGAAGCACCATATGGCCAGGCAACTTAGAACCTTATTTTGCGTGTGGTGCCTGTGAACTCAGTATTTCGTATCCGGAAGCTCAGTGGCATGTACAGTCTTTTTTTCTACCAATGTTAGAGCAAAATGTACCATTGAAACCCATGGCTCTTCTACTCTTAATCGCCGGTTTGAGTTCTGCGGAACCTGGACAAAAGGGGATCGCGATTGATATTGTAGTAATGTCTATAGATGATGGCCGCATGGATATTGCGTTATTGGGAGACTTAATGGCGGAATTTGTTGCAACCGGACTTATTATTGTTTCTCGTTGGACAAAGGCAATTAAGGAGATTGCATCTATTTCTAGCCGTCATGCCGAAGCGATGCGCTCACTCATTCAATCCTTATTGCGGTTTAATCCAGAAAACTCACCACGCGAGCTTGGTGGATTGATAGAGTTGTTATATGAACTGAGCATAGCTGCAGATAAATGTCTTGAAGATGAAAAAGCTATCGAGTTTTTTAAGAATAATAAGAAGGGTGGTAAACAAGGAAAGTTTGCTAAGAAATTATTACAGGCTGTAAATCTATAGCCATACAGTTCAAGACTGATGTAGTGCAAAATGACAAATAAAATGATATCAAAAATAGAAAATGATATTCAGGATCGCAATTGTGAAGCCTGGATAAAACTGTGTGAATATGTAGATAAAGTTGCAGAGAGTGGTGATGAAGAGTTTTCCCCTAGGGAAGAGTTAGGTCCAGAGATTTTTTCGCAAATTCACACGCTGCCAGAATCAATTGCCAAACTCACGAAAGTTAAAAAGATGTGGTTATATGGTAGTAATCTTAAACGCATTCCTCCTGAAATCGGTGAGATGCAGAGCTTAGAATACTTCGACCCATACACATCTTATGATTTGCATTGGTTTCCATTTGAAATTACGCATTGCAAGATGTTAAAAGATAGCCGTGTCAGTACTCGTGCATTATTTGGAAACATTACCAACAGAATGGGCTTTCCTTACCTCGGAGATAATCCCGTCAGATATGCTGGCGACATTGTTAAATGCAGCATTTGTAAGAAAGATATGACTGATGATGAAACCTATCAGCTTTGGATAACACTTCGTGTGGGAACTGACGACTTACCATTGCTAATTAATTCCTGTTCGGAACAGTGCACAAGTAATCTTCCTGAGCCTCCATCATACTATGTAGCACGACCGCATAAAGGTGGTTCTAGGTTACAACAACCAAAAATGGATGAAGAAGAAGTTTGGGATGTTCGCGCGTCGAATCAATCAAATGAAAAAGCTGGTAAAACTTCGAAACTGTTTCGCGTGATAAAAAAGATCTGGGAAAAAGAACAAAATTAGAATTGAGGAATATCACAATATGCTCAGCATTTTTAGAAGTAAGAAATATTTTCAGGAACAATGGAAGGCAAAAACTATAGAGTATGCCGAAGCAGTTAATGTTTTTATAGAAAAGGGACTAAAAGACGGTTGGGATAGCGCTGGTTCTGAACCAAAAGATAATGGCAGGGAAGAACTAGTTCCTCATCTTATCAAGGCTATAAAACTTGCTAATGATTCCAATGAATTAGAGGCACTTAGAAATGACTGGCCATTGGCACATAGTCCATTAATTCCAATCCTTGAAAAAAATGGCCAAAGTATACCTAAGGTGTGCTTTCTTGAAGATGGCTCCATAGTTGCTCGCATTGGCGCCCCTTATGAATCGGGTTACACTGTTATAATAAAAAATGACCAAGTTAGTACGCTGCCTAATGTTGACCATTTTGGAAGAAGTCCTGACCGAAAATATTTTGCATATACTACAAAATCTGGAATAAGAATTACTAACGGTTGGCTAGGAGATGAAGTTTGTCTTTGCCCATATCCAAAAGGAGATGAAGGAATACCTGTAGGTTTTAAAGTCGATCAATTTGATAAACCACCTACGCCAACATCCCTCATTCCTTTTCCCGATGGAAAACGTGTTCTATATGTTAGCCAGGAAGGAATATTTGTATTGGAGGAGAAAGTAGCTGTTCGGTTGTTACCAACCACAGGCGATATGAAAGAACATTTCGAATGGTTGAATAAAGAATATCCAGGAGATGAACTCTCTATGAACCTAGAAATGGATCATGGTGCTATCTCTCCCTGCGGAAAATTCATTGCAATTGGTTCACAAGATAGTCAACACCTGATCTTTGACGACAAATATCAATTAGTAGCGGATATTGGCAATCAAAGTGAATATCCACACCATGCTCTATTCAGCAAAAATAGTGACATGGTAGCCTTTAATTCATGTCATTTTTATAATGGCGTGACTGTTGGTGTTCCTACAAACTTACTTCCTGGTCTCAAAACAGAAAGCTATGAAGAAGATGAACGAACTCCGATATTAGATGAAGGCGCTCGTGTTTATGCTGGTACTCATAGAAATGACGAATTCATAATTGGTGATGCTAGCGGCTACTTAAGAGCATTTAGTAAGAAAGGGGAGGCGCGTTGGCAACATTGTATCGGCTCATCTATAGGTGATATTGATATTAGCGAAGATGGATCGAAATTAGTTTGTACTACATACGCTGGATTTATTTCGATTTTAAATCTAGATACTGGAAAAAGTGAGCGGTACGAAATAGGAAATGGTGGTCATACTGAAATACGTCGATGGTTATTTTGGAAAGACCAAGATTATCCGTTAGCTTGGTAAGAAATCATATGTCGCTAACCGAGAATATCAATTACTGCCACTCGGTTTTTGTAATCATAAAAAGGATTTAAGTTTAATTTATGAATGGTCAAATTAAACACACTCAATTAACTCGAGTTGGTTATAGTTATCAAGATCTTATTTGCATTGAATTGCTTATTGAATGGTATCACGACAAAGAGAGGTATCAATGGATAAAAATTGAAAGCGATACTGCCAATGGAAATAAGATAAATAGTTTGGATGATGTTGTTGCTCTTAAGGCAGACGGCAAATATGAACTAACTCAAGTTAAATTCACTATTGATTCATCACGTGAAGATTTGTCTCTTGATTTCGATTGGTTAACGAAAAGAAAAGAAAAAGGCACTTCTCTAATTCAAAAGTGGTCGAAGGATGTGCTAGTTTACGGTCGTTCCAATAAATTAGACTCTGCTGATTTAAAAACAAATCGAATTCCAGATTCTGTTTTTCAGAGTTGTTTAACTAATAATAAGGTAAACATTAGTAGTATCCCAAAAGACGTATTATCAATAATTGATATCCAATTGGAAAATAGAAAAAACACTAAATACTTTTTTGATAATTTCACTTTCAATCATAGCCTTCAACCGATTGACGATCTTGAAAATCGCCTTCATGACAGTCTCGTACCTGATAGTACCAATGAAGAAGGCTGGTTTAGATTTTCGAATTCTGTAAAACGCTGGGCAACAAGGAAGGGCGAACCGTCAGCTGATGGATGTATTCACTTCAATGATATACATAACATACTTACTGCAGGGATCAGCCATGATATATCACAATATTTTGAAATTCCCGAAATGTACACTCCACCTTCACGTGACTTCCACAGAGATTTATTAACTAAATTAAAATCTGGCGGAGTATGGGTGGTATCTGGTTCGCCTGGAATGGGAAAGAGTACTTATCTTTCCTATCTCTATAATGTGCTTCGCTCACACTCGAATGTCATTAGGCATCATTATTCATTAAGATCCCAAAGCATAATTGACCGGATTTCATATCCCACAGCAGCTGGTTCACTCATAAGACAGATTAAGGACTTATTCAGCAATATTTCCGGAGTCAAAGATGACCCAGAAAACCTTGGTAAATGGCTAACTAAAGCTGGTCTTGAAGCAATTCAAAATGATACTAATCTTGTTGTTATTATCGACGGTTTAGACCATGTTTGGCGAGAGCGACCTGATATTTCTCAACTAGAGCACTTAATTAATAAAGTTCTGCCGTTACCGGAAGGGATATCTTTGGTCCTCGGTACTCAACCAATTAGTGAGACTAAATTACCTGTTCGGATGGCTACTCATTGTCCTTTGAATGGCTCACATTGGCTCACGCTACCTCACATGGATTTATCAGCGATAAGTGCTTGGATTAAAGGACTCAACATCAAAGGAAAAATTGAACTCCAAACCAATCACGAAGATTTGGACAAACCTCTTGCCGAAGTTTCAGAGGCTTTACTTAAGATATCAGGTGGTTATCCGTTACATCTGATTTATTCAGTGAGATCAATTTTGAAAAAACAAAAATTGATCCGAGCATATGACATCGAAAAACTGCCTGTGTGTCCTGATGGTGATATACACCGTTATTACTCAGAAATATGGTCTAGACTGCCAATCTTGTCAAAAGAAATACTTTATTTAATTGCTATTGCCGATTTTCCTTGGCCTGATAAAAATAGTCTTGGTTGCTGTTTTGATAGCAACTCAGAATTTTTAGATGCCTATGAAAATATAGAACACTTGGTAGAGTCTCGACGAAGTGGAATTTACCCTTTTCATGGAAGTGTTATTGTAAATATAAGACAAAAGAGTAACTTTCTGTCTGCAAAAGCCAGGCTGCTTCCTAAAGTTAAGATATGGCTGACCTCTAACGCTCCACCTTATTGGAGGTGGGGCTGGGAGTGGATTGTTTCCGCTGAGCTGGAAAATAGCAATCCGCTATTATCTGGAATTAATCGTGCTTGGGTGAGAAAAGCATTATGTAAAGGGTACCCTGTAGAACACATTGAACACATAATGTCGATTGCAGAAATGGTAGCAGCTAAAGAAAAAAACTATCCTAAACTCGTTGATTTGCGACTTATTAAAATTAGACTGTTAAATGGTCCAGAGTTTCAAATACAGGATTTTCCAGAGTTTGTTAAATGCGCGATTATACATAGTGAAGATGACTATGGGTTATTGTGGCGCTCGGACAATATTAGGCAGTTAGACGAGCAAGAGATTATCGCTTTATCCTCTATGTTTCGTAAAACTGACGATAGGGTCATAGAGGAATGTTATGAAGAGCTTTATCGTCGCATTTTATTTTATGCAAATATTGCTCAAGAGCGAGAGAATAAACTTGATACTTTGATCGATGCCGTAATAAAAATACTCTGTGATACGGAAGAACCTAATATTGATAGGATCATTGATTTTATAGAACGAATAACTCCGAGAGATGCACTTTATAAAATATTTTTTGATTATTTAATTAGTTCTAACAATAGCGACTTCGTATTCGATATTGATAGAAATTCTCTTCCTGCTAGCTCTTTGGACGACCATAGTCACTCACTGATCATTGCAAGTTGCATAAACCAAGTCCAATTATGCGGGCGTCCTGAGTACTCAGAAATACAAGATCTTTCATTCGGATCTTGTTATGCATTTTTCCATACTGGTAAAGCATCAAAACATGATACCGTGCAGATAGAGCTATGCTTAAGTCATACAGATATTTCAGAAGGATTCCTCGTAAGTTTATATTTCCAAACTTTAAATGCTTGCCTAAGTTCAGGTAAAGTCTCTTTGAAACAAAGCTCGGCTAATAAGCTTATAGATTCCGATTTATATGCTTATCAAGCCTGTCTAGCTATATATCAATCTGCTGTAAAAATGGCCGGCCAGATCTCTAGTAATAAAAAAATAAATGCACTATGTATCTATTCCGACTTAAGGGAACAGCGGCTCGTAAGAGAGACTGAGTACGATTACAAACGCATGGAGGTATCAAGGTCCGTCTTGTGGAGCTTACCAAAGATCGCTATCCAGATATATCTTTTAGCTAGCTCCGTAAATCGGGTTCAACCTATTGATGATGCCTACCTATCTATAGTGAAAGAGATTGATTGGTGGAATGCGGTCTTGTTTTTTGGCTATGTAGGTGAAACGTCAATTAATATTATTGAAAAGGGTGTCTCTGAAAAATATTTGAATGAGTGTTTTGAGGAGGTATCCATTAGAAAGGACAACACAGGAGTGTTATGTAATGATGCGCTTGAAATCACTTCTATTTGTCGTTCACTTGGGCTCGCTAATCTAACCAATATTGGTTTAGAGCTAACATCAAAACATATTATTGGTTATGGTTGTAGAAAAGACATAACTTTTCATGAGATATTCGA
The DNA here is from genome assembly GCA_964601915.1 of uncultured Kangiella sp. Lineage (GTDB taxonomy): Bacteria > Pseudomonadota > Gammaproteobacteria > Enterobacterales > Kangiellaceae. The sequence continues at coordinate 31,265 of CAZRPK010000004.1, forward strand.
ATCCATTCAAGCGTGTTCAGATTCAGGCGTTGGATTTTTGCGTGACTGGCTCAAAAGAGTATCAGTTTTTACGGTTGAAATGTATGACTTCACAGAAAAGGAAATTAATCATATTCCTCAATGGTATACCAAACTTGTTGCTAAACACTGGCCAGAAAGGCTATGGGATGAATTTGATTTTCATCTAGAAAAGCAACATTGGCATGTACTTGAGGATATATTATGTAGCTTCGTAAAAATTGCAGATTTAAACGATCCAATCAATCAAAGCCTTATCAAGTGTTTCGCCGCATTCAGTATCATTGATGAATTAAAATTGAGAGCAAAAGAAAACACTAGCATAAACAAACTATTAGATAATCAGCTCTCATTTCTTGGTGGAACACCTCCGTCTCCTCGCGAGAGTCGGTCGAATTCTAGCGACGACAATAAGTCTTTAAACATAGGTTATGAATCATACTCGCCCCAACGCTTAGACGAATTAATTCAACAGGTAAAAGAAGAAAATGTATTTACAGATTATGATTACTTTAATAACTGGGTGGATTACTGGGATTCTCAAGGAAAAGGTATTGAAGTTATTAATGCATATGATCTTCTTTTTACAACGGAACAAGAATTTCCTTTTAACACCGGATTAATGTATTCACTGGACGAGATTTTCAAGTTAAGCAAAAAATATTTAGGTAAAAAAAGAGCATATACATGGGCGGTTAGAAGTATAAGGGTAAATAGTTATTGGAGTCGATATTCTGGCAATCGTGCTGATGAAATGATTACCTATTACGGTTCTATTTATTCAGCTCAATGGGAAAAATTATTGTCAGATTCTACACATGGAGAACGACTAAAGCTAAGAGGAGACGAGTGGGGAATAGTACCAACAAGTAAATTAGTTATTTACTTGTTGGCTGCGAATCAGAGCGAGCTTGCTGTAGACGTAACAGAGGTTCTGATTCAGAGCTTTGAAAGTGAGATTCAGCATCTTCCTAAGGAACCATGTCACTGGACAAAAAATGCAATAGCTAGTAATCAGCTTGGATTTAAATTGTTGCTAACTTATTTCAGATGGCCTGATCGCGTTATGCGGCTAAGGTGTGCAAAAGAGATCTCGAATCTTCTTGACGATGATTCCAGCGGAATGCTTCGAACTTTATATCTGGAACATTTGCAAGGAATTTCATATGAACAAGATGTAGTAGACTTTGTTTCTATTCTTAATTTGAGTAATACAACTCCAATCAAACCTGATGAACTTATTGCTTCCATTCCTCATCATTCGTTGGCACTAAAACTGCTTTTTGAAAATACAGGCTATGAGTATGACTTAGAAGTTCTAAAGGATACACATCTGCCAAGCTCATCTAATTATAGTATAGGAAAACATTTTACAAAATCGATGAACGGTATACCTCAACTATATATTCTTTGGTTAGAAAGGTTGGGTAATAAAGTTCACTATAATCTCGTCGCACATATGGCTGCAGAGCTAGAATATGTTTACAACCGCAGAGAGTTTACATATTTCGATCCTTTTAATTTTTCTAGCGAAGTTTTTTGGCGCACAGACAGCATTATGTGTAGTTTCTCTTCAATTACGGAAAGTGCAATCCTTTCAGCTTATTTAAGAACGCTTTCATTCGCTCTTTTTGAGTTTTCTATTTCGATTGATGAGATAAATTATTTGGCGGGAAATACATTACCGTTAGATGATAGTTTAAGCTTTGTATCCCCCATTGAAATTCCAGCTTGCTGGCCTATTTTAATCAATGATAATAATCAAAGTACCATGCCAACTAACGAACTATTACAAGCGACATTAAACAAACTAGCTAGTAATAAAGATATTATATTAGGTGCTTCAGGTCCGATCACACCTCACACACCTGGTATTTGCATTGAACTCGATATATTTGCAGTTACCATTTCAAAATTTGCTGAATTAAACGCGGAGCATATTTTTAATTCTGTTACTCAAGAAACAGGGAGTGAGCAAAATGACGTTCATTCGTTGGCTGTTCGAAGTCCTCCAAGAACACGAGGCAGGTGGAATATAGATAAAATTTCTAGAGGCTTATTCGTGCCTTCATTTTCTTTTTGTTTAGGCAAAAATGAAATAAAAACTCTCAAAGATAAAATTATTTATTTGGAAGGTGATACAGAAATTTCGAGATGGCAGTACTGGCACCAAAACTGGTATCCTGCACATTATGGTGAACTTGGTGCGCCGTTAGGGACAGTATTGTTCGCTAGCGATAGTACGACAAGCGTGTTAATTTCAGAGTCTTTTGAAAATCTATATCTAGTTGGGAAATACACTATAGTAGATAAAACCGAATACTCGTCGAAAGCTAAGCTAGAAGAGATATTCTTAATGGCAGAAATCAATCCAGAACTTGGGTCTGTGATGCCAATAGTTATTATCTGATATTTGTTTTAAATAAATTCTTAACTACGATTTTTTTTCATTGATAACTGGGCCATGCCTCCACGCTTAGCCTCTACTTTTTTTGCATATTGTGAAGGCATGCGATCAGATTTCCATCTGCCAGCTTGCTTAACAGCCAACATCCCAATGTTCTCCTCAAGCATATCTTGGGTAGCTCCCACTCTAGTTGAGTGACAGCTAAATAAATCTGATGATTCACCAATTTTATCAGCTGTTGCTTTATAAATATCAGCAACATTTCTTCGAGTTAACTGTTTTGGCAACTGATATTCTTTATCTAACCTTAATTCCCCACTTTTGGTAACTGAGCAGAAGAGGGGGCCTGAACAGATACCAGAATAAAGCATCCACCGTTTTATCTCTTTGACTGTATCCGGCGCCACATACGCATTTGCAGTTTCACCCTCTTGACTATCTTTACGCTTACCAATGGTAACTATTGCTGAGCCATCAGTTTCAAAACTGATATCTTCTACATTCACTGATATTAATTCACTGACTCTTAACAAGGAATCATACGCCAAGAATATCAACGCTCTGTCCCTTAAGTTTTTAAGCCAGATCCCGTTTTGTCTTCTAGCTGCTTTAGCCTTTACAATGGATAGACTTTTTGTTTCGGATAATGGCATAACTCTTAGTAACTCTTTGACTTTAAGTAAGTGACTCCAGGTTAATCCTCTTGCCTGACGCTGCTTACCAGCATAATTATGATGTGGTCGCTCCTTAAATTCTTTCCTAAGCCCTCGACCAATCTCTTTTTTGGCAGTTGTTACCAAGCTATCCAATAACGGATTAACAACACCAGCAGCATTATGAATTTTTGAAATGGTAGATAAACATCGTCTAATGGAAGAGGGCGCTCTAAACCCGATCTGTGAGTGAATGAACTCAATAATAGTTGTAGGTGATGCAGGCAACGACTGTCTAGCTGCCCTATTATTAGAATCATTCTCTACAGGTTCAAAACACCAATTGAAAAATAACTCCCAGTCACGTTTGTATGCTTTTAATGTATTCTCAGCAATAGAGTGACGTGCAACTCTTAACCAATCATCCAAACGTTGTTCAACTTGTGCTTGAACCAACGAGCGGTTATCTGAGTTACTTGGGAAATCATGTTTAGATAAATTGTATTGCAATGCTTTAACCATATAAAAATATAAACTAACAACCAATCGATATGCCTTTATAGCATAGTATTTCCTACATATCTATTACAGCTCATAATTACACTTATGGGTTGTAATAAGTTCATGCAATCTAGCTGGTATACCTAGAATCTTGGCTATTTATAGAAGCTGTATGTCGCTATTTTGCTTTAGGCCGCACCACTAATAAACTTAATAGGAATAACCCCTTTATTCAATTAGTTAAATAGCTGAGCGCATCTCAAGAATCTTAAGCCACATGAAGCAGCCTTCAAAAAGTCTAAATATTTAACCTGACACTGACTTAAGCATATTCGTACTAAATCATCATTGATGAATATATTCACGGCTGAATCCAATTTACGATCGACCCACAGAAATTCTTATGGGTGTTAGTTCTGCTAATTTTAATTTCAAAAACGTAGCAGCGTGTTAAAAACTAGGAGGCATTACTAATTATCATTCATTAACAAGTAACACCATTTGTGTAATTACACTCAAACTATATGAGACAGCTAATAAATGAATAACAGGTATATATTAGTGATTTCAGGCAAGCGCTAGAATGGCGGACGTTAGATTTGATAGGTTTGTTGTAAATTGGATAGGTTTGTTGGAGTTTGTTGGAATAGTTTGTTGGACGTCCACTATCAAACAGCCTCACCACTCAATTTATAGAATCAATTACGCATAATGTATATTATGTTAAATCATAGTATTATTCACAAATGCTTCATGAACATTGTCATTATCAAATAAATCAATCAGTTGCAATTCTATCCTTTGAAATATGTAATGACGTTAACGTGTTATGTAATTTTGTTTCGTCTGCATAAATGTTGGTAGTATATATACTTCAGCAAACTTCTGAGAAGAAAATATGAGATTCGTACTTCAAACCATTAATTACCATGAGAGTAAAGTAAGGCTTTTATTTGATGTACGGACGACGCTTCCTTTATTATGGGTTTCACTTTACTTAGAAAAACGAAGCCTTAGTACTCAAATGCAAAAGATGAGTGCTATCAAAATCTGGTATGACTATTGGCTCGAAAAACATGGAACTACCTTTTGCTTTGATGCGCTTAATCAAATGGGCGACCTTTGTTTTGCCATAAGGGAATTACCAAGTTTCGTCGCTTTTCTCGAATCCAAAGGTAGATTTAGTAAAACTCTCATTATGTCAGACAAAACGCCGTATGGTTTTAGAGTCAGTAAGAATGTTATTAACACTCATGTAGCCTCTGTCTGTAGCTTTCTAAGATTTTTAACAGATCGATATATGTCATCTGCCTACATAGATAAATCCCCTTTCGAACTACGAAAACTAAAATCAAATCAGATACTCGATATTGAAACTATTCGCTCTAGTCTGACTAGCACTTGGAATACTCGAAACAATCTGAACACCGATATAGATAAACATAAAAGCTTAACTCCGAAAATGATGAATGCCGTACTGTTAATTACAAGGCCAACAACATCAATGGTTAACAACGAACTGAATCCCTGGAAGTCCAACTCTGTTCAATGGCGAAATTACATTATGATCAGGTTGTTAGATCACTATGGTCTAAGAGCCGGAGAGTTACTGCTTCTTACATTAGACAGTATTAAACGAAACCTTAGTGGAGGATACTCTATGGTTGTAACTTCACCATTGGAAAAAGATCCTAGGAAAGCCACAAATCTGGCGATAAAGAATGAATTTTCACATAGAACATTAGCTTTATCAGAACATGACTACAGATTTATAAAAAACTACATTCTGCTTTACCGTGGTGCACCCGATCACCGCTTTCTTTTCACAAGTACATGGGATGGCAATCAACCGTTAAGCTAACACCGCACATGTTTCGTCATACATGGGCAACTCGAAAGCTATCTTTTTTAATTGAGAGTTATAAGGGGAAAGATTCCAGCCGCCCTCTTCGCGACATTCACCTGCAAGCAATGGATATGCTACGAAGCCTTGGTGGATGGTCAATATCTAGTAATATGCCTGCACTATACGCCAAGAGATTTATTCATGAACATGCAAATGTACTTAACTTACGAAGAATAGAAGTTGAGTCAGAAGAGTTGGCGCAAGTAATCGCAGAGCAAGTCAATGAGGTTTAAAGCAAACGAAAAGAAGGAGTTAAGTTCTGAAATCTTTGAGTCGGTTTTTACAAAGAAACAGCAAGAATATATCTACAACTTGGAACTTCCTATAGTAATACCTTTGCCTAGAGCAGGTGAGTTTGATTGTAAAGAATTCCGACTTACCGAAGACATATGGAAAATAGAGAGCGGAGGTAAACTTCATACATTTAGTTTTCCTGACTCGAGAAATAATCATTTGATAAATAAGTTTCTAAGACACTTCATAGGCAAGTTTATTCAATTTTATTCGTTAAGGTACTCTCGCTATTTGCTAGATACTCTAAACGAATTTATTTCTAAAAAGCTCATATTAACACCTGAAAACTTGCGTCATGAATTAGAGGCTTTTGCTAATTCAACTAGGCACGATAACCTTAACTATTACTCTTTAAAACGATTCTTTTCGATTATGGTAGAAGATAATTTTCCAGGCTTCGAGCTGGAAGAGCTTTATAGCCTTGACACTATCAAAAGGCCTAAGAGTTCAAACTGGGATATATATTATCAATTAGAAGTTAAGTTAAAGCCTTATGAAAATAATATGATTCGACAAGGAATTTTAAAGGCAAGCTTTAAGAGAAATAAACTTATATTAGAGGAACTGATAGACACATGCATACTAGCAATTTTTTACGCAACAGGCGCTCGGCCTGTGCAGGTTTTTAACTTAAAGGACAATGACATTAAAAGCGATGCAGAGGGTTTCTATTCAATTGCCCTTCCCTACGCAAAGCAGACTTCGAAAAAGCGTGGGAAGATAAGTATAAAATTACCCTCCGAGACTGCGTTGTTACTCTTAGAATTAGTTTCTAGAAGAGATGTAAATGATGAGTGCAAACAATTATTACGCATGAAAAACGGCCAACTCACGAAAAGGCAGGACTTTTTCACAAGAGCAATAAATCGGCAAATATATCGTTTTTCCTCTACTGATACTCGAAAACTAGTCGACGAAGGGAAAGTCCAGCTTCCAAAGCATACACCCTATGATTACCGACATAATATTGGTCATCAAATGGCGATGGCTGGCGCGAGCGCTGAAGAAATCGCGGCCATTCTTGGGCATTCGACATTAGTTGTAGCCAGGCATTACATTTCAGCAACGCCAGAGTTAGCGTTTATTAAACAACGAGCGTTAGGGGAAAATCCTGCCTACTTGGAAATGATGGGAATGATTCTAACTGGTGAAATTACTAATGAATCTAGATGGTCTGAGAAAAAGGTGGCTGGAGATATTGATAATACGATGTTTATCGGCATAGGTGGCTGCACGGCTCACAGTTGCCAGTTTTCTCCGGTAAGAAGTTGCTATAGCTGTACTGATTTTTGCCCATTTAGTGATGCCCCACATGCAGAAGTTTTGCATTCAGTTAAACAAGAAGTACGAAAGCAAATTGCTATTAGTGACGCTACTGGACAAGTTAAACGTAATCCAACAATTGTTGAGCACGAACAAACAATTTTTGAGATTGAGTCGGTTATTGCTCGAATTCAATTGGATAAAACACAATGAAAGCGATTTTCAAAAATGTATCTGATTTCATTAACGAACAAGAAGAGTATTATAGTGAGAATCTAAAATCTACTACCAATGAAGATTGGGCTCTGGATGTTTGGACTGCAAAGAACGGTGGTTGGCTTGCGACTGCTCGAAGTAATACCAAAGTATTGAGTTTTAAATCTACAGCCAGGTTAAAAGGATTTGCTAACTTGGAGATTCCACATGAATTCTCAGAATTTATCAAGGCGATGTTAGTTCAAGAATACCGTGCGAAAAGTAGTGGGCAGGAAGCATTACAATCCACACTTTTGGTTTTAAAACGCTTATATGTGGTTTTAAAAGAAACTACACTACAAACCCACCCTGCCTATCTGACCACTCATATTCTAGAAGAACTAGATAAACGTTCGATGGATTGCCTTGTCAATTACGCAGATGCTGGTTTTAAATTGGCACAACTGCAAAAAGTCATTGTTGTCCACAGAATGACTTTTACCTCGCTAAACTTTGTTTGTAAACATAACGCATCGAATAAGTACAACACTTCTAAAAATCAACGCAAAACTACAGCGCAACTCAAGGAGAAAGTGATAAACGATATAGACAGGAGTGGAGAAGATGACACAATCTCTATCGCTGCTTTCATAAGTCTTGTATGGCTTTCAAATAACAGCTCTAATCAATGGGAAAATTTAGGTCTAAAATTGATGGATATCTTAATTCCAACAGGTTTTAGAATATCTGAGCTTTCGATTTTACCAAGAGATTGCTGGATCGAAAGAGAAATCATAAGTGAAAAAACTGGCAAGCCTCTACTTAATGAAAATGGTAAACCTACGCTTGTGCATGGTCTTAAGTACTTTGGTTTAAAAAAATCAAACACTCGAATTCATTGGTTAGAACCAAACGTAGTTCCAGTTGTAAAACTGGGCTATCGACGAAATAAAAGAAATTACCTTACCTTTTCATGAGCATGCAAAATGGCTAAGAAAAACAGACTGTAAAACCATTTTGCCTCCTGAGATTAAAGGTGATGATATTACAACGGAAGAATTTGTTGATTTTCTATTTTTAAGTAACGGTAACTCTCGTGGTTACGCAGGTTTAAAGGATCGAATTCATAAATGGACTCAAAAGCAAGGTATATCAGTTGTACGAGAAGCTAGACAAGGTCGTCAAATAGATCGATGGTATAGCCGCAATGACGTTGAAAAAGTTATACGAAATCTTATGTATCAACCTGAGCACCCATTAGATTTTGAATTTAATGACGGTAATAAAAAGCATACAATAAAGTTGGACGAATTGCTCCTTGTAGTCCCCTCTTCTGCTCTAAATCTTGCGAATGCATCTAGGCTGTTACCCGCAGTTCAACCACTGTCAGGCGATGATATGCTTCCTTTTTTGGGGAGATTTAAACATAGGGTTTCTATCTTTAATAAATACAAACTAACCGAATCTGATGGTACTGATATTCGTTTAAGAACACATGCACCTCGTCATAATATCAATACGTTTTTAGCATTAAGTGGTATTTCCGAACATCAGCAGGCTATGGCGATGGGACGAGTGAGCATTGAACAAAATGCCGCATATCAACATATGACAACAGTTGAAAAGCAAAAAGTGGAACGTAACAGTATTGAATATGATGAATCAAAAGCTATAGCTATTAAACCAACAGATTTTACACCCTCTATTCAAAAACATATTTCAACCCCTGTTGAAATTGTGAAGAAGCAAGGGAAGATGTTAGTCAATCCGTCTTTGGACTTGGAAAGCAACTTACAAAATTCATTCCACGCTTTAGATGATAAAGAGATGACTGAAAACTTAATTGAAAAACTCCTTAATGACGACATTTTGCTTGGAGAAATGCAAGAGGCTTGGAATTCTAGTGATCTAAGAAATGCTAATAAGGAAACGAAAAAGCAATTTGTTGAAACACATGGCTTTATGCATGTCACGGTCAATGGTGCATGTACTGAAAATATAGCCACATCTGGATGTGCACATAGATTGCGCTGTGTTTCAGGTAGTGGTTGTGTTCATCTACATGTAACAGGCAGAAGCGGCGAGCTGGAGAATATTGCTTTCACTTATAAAAAGAAAACGGAAAACCTTGCAAAATTTCAAGCTGAATATAGCGATGATCCAGCGTATAAAGATGCTATTTCACATATGAAGAATCAAGTAAAAAATTTGAAAACACTCTATGAAAAATCCAAGAAACTACAGTCCAATAAAATCGCTCTCCAGGTATTCAATAACGGAGACAGCTTGGGTAGTTCTCAGCCACGAAGAACGCTAATTGATCTATATTCAGAAGCATTGCCTGCTTTACTAAAGGGAGATAATTAATGCCACTCAAAGGTGACGACTTAAATTTACGTATAGAACAAGAACTGCAACTTATGTTAGCGCAAGGGTTCGAACAATCACCAATCAGCTCTAAAACTCTACATGCAAGACTTGTTGAATCAGAAATTATCAATGGTGGACTTAGTACTTTGAGTACATCGAAAAGAAAAGTTCTTATTAATCATTACAAAACACTTCAGCTTGAAAAAATGGATGCGTCTCAGTCTATTAAAGATGACTTTGCTAAAAATAGAACTAGAAATGCTTATAAAAAACAGTACGAACAAAAAGTAAAAGAGAATCAATCTTTAAGGTCTCAGTTAGATAAAAATACTGAAGTACTGATTGATATCGTTAAAGAGATCAGCGCTAAAACTCCTGTCAAAATAGAAGCATTGTTAAGCGAACATTTGATTGTTGAGTTACAGCAAAACAGAGGAAACTCTAACGTCTGAGCTAATACAGTATAAGTTTAAGTGTGTGATTCATAAATCATCGTATTATACAGGAAATGTTAAAAAAATAAAAAGATGAGTATTCCATAAATGTCTAATAAAACTGCTGGCCTGGCAAAAGCCAGAGAAGAAAGAAGCCTCAAAAATCGTAGTTCAGTTGAACAAGCTATTAGTGATCTTCAAGATCACGATGAAGCCAAACATGTAGAAGCACTTTTACGCAACAAAATTGAAAAGCTCAAAAAAAATCTCGGCACTGTCCGACATGAAAATGCAAGACTAAAAAATCGACTAGAAAAAGAGCGTGGGATTTCTGAGCATTGGAGAAGAAATTGGATTAAAGCGTCTTCTAAATAAATTATGTATTCTTTAGTTGAATGCTTATTTTGAAGGCCGCTCAAGATATCTAAAATGGATCGTTATCGCCAGCTCCAGACTTCTCGGAAAAATATGATAGTTTCATGCTATTTTCAAAAAACACTTTAGCCGTCATATTTTCATAGACCACCTTGTCTTCTGTTACACCGAGACAGTTAGATATACCCGTGCTATGTAAGGATTTATTCTGACGCTCCATCAGAACTTTGCTTTTCCAGTTCATCAAACTTGGCTGTCATCGTAGGGTTTTTTCGTGTCAGCTTCTTAATCGTTACGTCTTGTGCCTTGTTGTTTGCAAGGCGCAAATTCCTATCAGTTCCAAGCAAAGCATCTTTCGTCTTCTGCAAATGATCAATAGACTTATCTATTTCATCAATAGCTGTTTGAAACTTCCTAGAAGCAAGATCGTAGTTTTTCGCGAATGCGGTCTTGAAACTATCGAGATCGTTTTCGAAATTTGTTACATCAACGCTCTGCGCTTTAACGAGTGCTAGCTCCGTCTTGTATTCAAGCGACTTCATCGCCGCGTTGCGGAGCAAAGTTATGATTGGCAGAAAGAATTGCGGCCTAACGACATACATTCTTGGATAGCGGTGAAATACATCGACAATGCCAGAGTTATAGAGTTCACTGTCAGGTTCGAGCATGGATACCAAAATAGCATACTCACACTCCTTCTCTGTACGATCTTTATCGAGTTCCTTAAAAAAGTCTTCGTTTTTTTTCTTAGTTGCCGTGGTATCGTTTTCATTCTTCATTTCAAACATTATAGAAACAATTTCAGTACCAGCACTATCTGAGTCGCGAAAAATGTAATCACCTTTGCTGCCAAAGCTAGCATCGTTATCTTTTTCAAAATATGCATTCGGAAACGCTGTTGCTCGAATGCGGTTGAACTCTGTCTCGCAGTGTTGCTCTAAGGTTTCGCCAACCATCTTGGTTGAAAGGCGTGCTTTCATGTCTCGCAGACGTTCGATCGCATCATCACGATCCTTAATCTGTGTTTCGTACTTATCTTTAAGAGACGTTTCGGCAAGTTGTTTCTCTAGCTCTGCTTGCTTGAGATTGCTTTTCAGTTCATCGCGCTCCTTCTCAACTATGCTAACGGCTTCAGTAATAGCAAGTTTCTGTGCCATTTCACTGGCGTCAAGCTTCGCCTTTAGCTCCTGAATACTCGTGTCTTTCTTTGCGGCGACATCCTGTAAGTTCCTCGATAGTTTTGCTTCCGAAAGCTGGGCAGCAACTTGACTATCTTGCTTCGTTTTCTCTAATTCGTTTTTGAGTGCATCGCGCTCTTTTTCAACAGCATTTAAGGCCTCGGTAACAGCGAGTTTTTGAGAAACTTCACCTGCATCCAATTTCGCCTTCAGCTCTTGAATTTCAGTATCCTTACTAACGGCAGCCTTCAGCATTTCAGTGCTAACCTGATTTTTTGCGAGTTCAACCGCATTTTTCTTTTCTTTCTCAGCCAGTTCAAGTCGATCATGCAACTGTTGCTCAAAGTCGTTATCCCGAACCTGCTTTAGAATGTCTGCATACCCAGCTTCGTCAATTTTGAATGCTTTATTACAGTGTGGACAGATGATTTCATGCATATTTTTTCTCCTTGTACAGTAATAGCTTTCAAGCTGTTGTTAAACAGATGTCATTATTGAACACTTTGCTTTCTCCAGTTATCAACGGCACTAGAAAGTCTATTTTCAGGTACGGTATCCTGCCATTCATCCCAGAAATCAATAGTTCCACTATTCGGTTCATTGTTCGGCTTATCGATCCTAATTCGACTTGGTAACAAGCTTGCGTCACCGACAACCAAAGCCTCACCAGTATCCAAAGTGGGTAAAATATCACTAAATCCACCTAAGCTATCAGGCAATAATTTTTTAATCACATTTTGGTCATCTACATTTGTTAGCCTCATAGAAACGAAGTTACTACATTGACTAAGTACCGTCTTATTGACCTCTGACGGGCGCTGGCTAATCACAACCAAACTTGTGCCATATTTACGTCCTTCTTTGGCAATTCTCTCGAAAATATCTATAGAAATATCATCGGCAGCACCAGCCATTGAGCGCTGAGGAATATATAAGTGCGCCTCATCACACAGCAAAGCAATTGGATGCCTAAGATTAGATGGTGTCCACTGCTGTACGGAAAAAGCAAGTCTAGCAACAAGAGAAACAATAAGTGGGAGGATATCTGAGGGAACCTCTGAAAAATCAATTATCTTTATGCCCTTACCACCGTTTTCTCCGGCACTACCCATGATTTTCGTAGTTAGTTCCTCCAGCCACCCAAACTCCAGAGTGCTTTCACCGCCTTGAAATAGAAATCCTAAGCGCCGATCTGTTATTTTATTTTCTAAACGAGCAATCATTCGAGCCAACTTACCAAAAAACTCTCCTTGCTTTTCTTTAGCGCCTGCTCCGGGAACCATTTGCGTATTAATCGTATTTAGTTGTGCAAGAAGGCTACCCAGATCAAATGGGACAGGGCTATCAACTGTAAAGTTACTGAGCACATCGTTATGCCCACCATCTTCCAAATACTTCCTTTTTGACGAATTAATTTCACGAGAAATTATCATCGCCTGATTTGGTGCATTTTGATCACTCCGGTCTACGAACATCGATACCAATGCCTCATATGAGAGTAACCAATATGGAAGAAAAACAACACTATCTTCAAGTGTCTTCCCTGCTTCAACATCACCAGAGCCTGCGACTTTGAAATGCTGGATATTATCAGCCTGCAAAGGTTTGTATTCACCATGAAGATCAAAGACAATTGCATTGGGTGCTTCAAGTTCCGCCATTTGCTCAATAACTTTTGCAGTTGTCCATGATTTTCCTGACCCAGTACTACCACCAATAAAAGCGTGCCTCTGAAAAAAGCGATTGCCATTTAGATACGCGATGGCTCCGTCATCCAATGTATAACGACCGAGTGTGAGTGATTTACCTTCCTCTGCTGTGCTAGAAAGAATCCTCATGAAAGCGGTCAAATGTTCGCCTTCAAGTGAAAAACAATTGGCGTCAATCTCAGGTACACTCTCAAGTGTTCTACGAAATACGTTCTCCCTTTCACCATCACGATCTAGATGAGTACCGATTAAGGAAATTCTACAGAGGTTTTGTTCAGCCGGATGTTCATCAATGTCATCACCTATCTGGCTAGCATCAAGTTTCTTTCTAGTGACTTTGTTTATTAAACCAATTAGGTGCTGCCCGGGTTTGCTACTCTGTAGAACAGCTAGCCGATTAACTTGGAGTCTTTTAAGTTGCTCAAGATTAAATACATCAATAACCACCGTAGATGTATCTACCGTAGTGACCTTACCAAGGGCATCTGAATCCTGAAAATCAAATATGGACATTTTTTCTCCTTATAAAATTAGTTCAAGGAATCCTTCCAAACTCCAAAAGTTACCATCCACCTTTATAGGAGCATCACATAATGATGAATATATCGTTGAATGATCATCATCCTCAGCTCTTTCTATAGCCAAATAGTTTTTAATATTCCCCTCAAACAAAAGCTCTTTTGCCTGATCGGTCAAGGTATGGGTAACAACTGTGATGCTAGCACCATTGCGCTCACACTTATGTAATAGTTTGGGCTGTATATGCTCATCATTAAACCCGAAGCCAACACATAAATATGAACTAGCATTTGAAATAGCTTTGTCCGCATTCGCTATTATTGATCTATAGGGTTCTAAATGAGTTTTTTGATATTTTTGAATTCCCGGGGTAACTATCTGCGGCAGGTAATCATCAGGCTTAAGTTGTGCTCTAGAAATAGATATGGTTTCATTCGCCGGGGAGTAAAACCAATCTAAAGACCCATGAACCTTCCATATATTTACTTTTCGACCACAACGAATATTATCAGCAGCAACTAACCTTCGAGTATAACCATGAGAGAACCCTGAATAATGATAAAGCTCCTCCTGATCGCATGCATACTCAGCTAAACAATCATAATTAGTTGTAATTATATTAAGCTCTGTCAAGCTACTTCTGAACATATGAGACAACATACGTCCCAAGGGAAATACAGTCCGATCTGAAACCGATTTTTTATAAACCTTTTCATCTCGATCATTAATCAGACCCCAAACTACTTGAATGATTAGGTCTGTCACTTGCTCTGAGAAATTGACTTTCTGGAGCGCTGTTTCTAAATCAACGCCTTCATCTAACAAACCACAAAACTCAGACCATGAATCTGATTCGTCACACGGAATCAGCCCATTATCAATTTTAGTCTTGAGATATTCAGCCAATTCTCCCATGCTAGGAAGGCCAAATGCCATAGAAGAACCGCTCCCAAGGATTATTACTGGGGCTATTGAGTAATAGCCTTGTGCTTGTTTTTGATAATCAAAATCCGTCAAAATTATTTCCTAATTTGTAACGAGAAATCCTCGCCTACTTAGTCTATAGAACCTCTATTCCACATACTTCATTATTGTACTATTAGCCTAAACAAATGCTCTATATATCGAGCTTTGTCTTCTTTTTGGAATAGAACATGATTGTTTTCAAATTTTTTGTCATCAGTTGAACCCTTACTCCACCAATCTATATCTCGCTGATAAGTGTTCGATACGATGAAAGATTCCAGCACAATATCTGGATCACCTAATCGGGTCTGAATATCCTTAATTGTTTTATAAAAACGTATTTTTGGATCATCAAAACCATGTATTCTAGTTAATCCCTTTGGATCGATAAAGCAGACATATTGTTTGCCCTTAGCGACTAGCCAAAGGATAAAGTCGGGGTAAAAATTTCCTGCCTCAAAGAAGCCAACACCTTTTCCTTTGCTTTGATTACGCAACAAGAAAAGTTCTTTATCACTGAAAAAGTCAGGTGTATTTACAAAATACTCTTTTAAGTCTTGAACAAAGTCTCGTTCACCATCATTTAAAGGTACAGGAGAAAGTTTCACAATTTCGTTATTTTTAAAATATATCAATGGCTGATATTGATGGCGCGAGAAATCAAATGCCTTCAAAGTACCAAATGACCAAGAGTCATTAAAAGAGCCGTCTGAAAGCTTGTCTTTTAATTCATTAAGCTTATCTATCCATGATTGCTCATTACGGTCAACAGTCGCCTTATATTCATCAAAAAAGTTATCATCAGTATCCGTAACTTCGTAATATTCCAAATGAGGCGACTCATATTCTTGTTTACGGAAATTGTAATAACGCTCTGCATATTTTTTAATTAATGAAACTGCAATTTCTTGCCACATTTTTACGCGTTCAAAATTTGTAACTTTTAAAAGATCCGCAGGAATAAATAAACGATACCAACTTGGATCTTCAAGCAACTCGTTTATTTGCTGTCTATTTAATTGCAGGTTGTACCAAGCTTTTTCATTTTTATACTGTGCCAGTATAAAATAAATTTCGTTGTAGTTTAAAAAAGCCAAATGCTTCTGCTCTAAAATGCCTTCATTCAGATCAGTATCTAATGCTGTCTCAGCTTGTCCTGATGATCGTCTTGCTTGAATTTTTGGATACCAATTAAGTGTAACACGACCATGCATTTGTGATGGTTGTGACTCTAAAAATGGCTTTTTAGCACGCTTGAACGGCTCTATATCTTCCTTAATACGTATTAATTTAAGATCACTTCGAGACAAACGCTTAATTACGGGTAAGGTAATAACTTCTACAGTGTCTTCTCCAACGCCTTCGGCTTCAAGATATTCTTCAAACTCCTTCATGTAGTTTGATCGAATGCCAAAAACGTTCAGTGTTTCTAACTGATCAATATGCTCAGGGTGCTTAATACCTGGTAGGTGATTACTGCGTTTTAAAGAAAAATCAAAACCACGCAAACGTACACCGCGACCAAATAGCTGAATAATCTCTGAACCTTCAGAACGCCCGACATTCATCAAGCCCATTGAGCATACGCGCCATGAACTCCAGCCTTCAGTAAACTTCTTAGCACCAATCAATAAGTTGATTGTAGAGCCTTTTTTATTAATGCCCGAAAATAACGATTGTGAAAAACTTTGATCCATTGCAACACAGTTTGGCAACAGTCCATCGGTGACTGCACTTTCACACATTTTGTACAGCTTGGCAGAATCACCCACATTAATAACACCAAACCAGTTGTCTTCTGTGCTACCTACACGTAAACCTATTTCATTGACACCGCTCTTTAAATGCACGATGTGTAAATTAGCAGGCACTTCTGCATTAAATACTTGTTTCAGTACATCGCTGAATACGGTAGCCGCTTGATCTGTTTTCCAACGCTTGTGCAAATAAGGAAAGGCATTAGCAAAAATTAAACGTGAACTTGCATCACGAAGGTCATCTTGTTGCGTTAAAAACTGCTCGATAAAATCAACCGTTTCTCCGCCAGTATTGGCAATAAAGCGGGCAACAAATTTAATAATAGCCTGCACATCCGATACAGTATCGGCATTCGCCTCATTTTTTGCTGTTACTTTTCCACCAACAAATATCCATAAAGGGTCGGCTAATAAATATTCCGCAATACTTTTCTCTTTATCTCTATACAAGCTTTTTTGCTGATAGAAACGCAAAATACTGCCCGTCAAATAGAGTTGTACTTGCTCTTCTGACCAAGCCTCAGCCAAATTCAAAATAAAATGATCTTTACCGTAACCATCACCATGGAAAAACTTATAGGAATAATCAAACATGATGCACTTACAGTATTGCTGCACCAGTTGATATTTATTACTGGGTTTTCCTTTTCCTGTTGGCGCTAAATCGCTACCAGCTGCTGCCTTAATAGCCTGACCAAAAGTTGCCGAGTATTCAAAAGAGAAGCCTTCTTCACAAAGCATTTCACGCTTTGCCATCCATTCTTTACCGCTAGCACCACGATGTCCCTCATCCACTAACACCAAATTATTACTTTCAAAGGACTCTACGGCGACTGACTTACCATCCGATGACTTGCCCACCTTGTTAGCCATTTGCAGTTTATGAATATCAATAATTTGTACCGATGACTGCGTAAATAAACTACCGCCGCCTTTAACAAATAAATCAGCACTGATATTTGAATCGTCTAATTCGTCCTTATGCTGTACCGACAAACCTTCATTAGGTGTTAACAGAATCGTTTTGTTAAACGCATGACCTTTGCCATATTTTTTACTGTAATACTCAAACTGCATAATATTAACGTGCATGATGAGCGTTTTACCGCCACCTGTCGCAATCCATACCGCCAGTTTATTGAGATCAGATTCTACAAAAGGAAGGAGTCGTTCGCGTTCGTTCAAATTCTGATTAAAATCAACCAAGAAATGATTTAGCTCAGCACATAGCCCTGATTTATCTGAGAAGTATCGTTCTAAATAATACTCAGTAAACAACATGGACAAATATTGGAAATACAGAGGGTACAATGTATTTCCAGCATGATTACGTTTGTCTGTAATGCTACGCCAGTGTTTAACAATATTGTCGTCGTAATCTCGCAAAGTATCATCTTTAACGACACGACCATCTTCAGGTATCCAGCTCATCAGTTCATGCAAATATCGGCTACTATTCTCTTCATCAAAACCAATCAAATGGTCTGCTGATAAAGTTTTGCCCAATACTTCTAGTTTTTGAACACCAAATTGCTTGAGCATCCACTGACCAAGCACCAATTTTTCTTCAAAACGCGCCATGCTTAATGCTCCCTATACATCGCTCACATCAAACATCAATCGCTTGAATTCGATTTCAGTCATCTTCACTTTTGATTGTGGGTCTTCCAGTGTGTGATCACCATTAACATAAATATGATCAAATTCCGTGTCTCTGGGGTTATAACCCTGTTTATCTAGGAAGGATTCTAAAGCAGCATTATCATTTTCTTTGATGTTACGCCAAACTACTAATACGGTTTCACCTTGCGGGTTAGTACCCATTACTAGCTTAAATCCCTTTAGTACATCAATCGTCTTTACGGTTAAACCAATTAAGTAATTAAAGGTTTCTACCAAATCGACGGTTGTAGGTTTGGTTGCTCCAACACTGCCAGAACCAATATTGAGCTTGTAATTAAACGGGTCTTCAAATTGCTTTATATTTAGTAGTGATGAACTATCGGCCGTTTCAACATCTAACCAATATCCCAGTATGTAATCTTCTTTTAGCTTTTTATTCTCTTCGAGAAAATCTTTATTAAATTTAGAAGAACCTAAATCAAGGTTATTCAAAACATCTTCATATGTTTCTAATATCATATATTTAATAAAAACACTTTTGGAATCTTGTTTTTGTGGTTTTCCGTTTTTCCATTCACTTGAATAAGAAGATTTTAACAATCTTGGCTTAATCAGTTCTTGACAATGTGCCCCCATTTCAACCAAACAAAATTTTCTTTCTCCTCCATCTTTACGATTAAGATTTATAACTGCACTTCCAGTTGTTCCTGAACCAGCAAAAAAATCTAAAACTAGCCCTGATGCATCTCGCATTCCAGAAATATCAATGCAGTCTTCAACAGCATGAATAGACTTAGGAAAATCAAATACATTCATATTCCCAAAGAGCTTCTTTAATTCATTTGTTCCATATTCAGTAGCACTGTATTTCTTATCAACCCACACCGTAGGTGGCGTTATGCCATCTTCATTTGGGCGATATTTATAATATACATTTAGCACATTGCGATTATTTTGTTTTGGTAGAATCTCATAAATTTCTGCATTGATTCTTTCGATTCCCCACCTCCATACTCTTTCTCGGCCAGTGGAATCTACAGGCCAAACGACCTGTTCATCGCCTTGAGGTGGTTTAATATTGATATATGATCTAGCTTGCTCATCCCAGTCCATCTCTGGTACTCGTAAAGATTTTCCTAGTACATATATTGGAAAATGTCTCTTAGGCCTTTCAACTCGATCAGACGAAGAGCCTTCTCTCCTAAAATTTCTCCACTCAAATGCTCCAATTTCATCATCATGATTGAAACGCGCCTTTTGCTCGTCTGTTCTATCCATTTTAGAAATAGAAGCTTTTTCGCTTTTTCCAGCAAATATTGCATATTCATGACATTGCGCTAATCCCTTTAACGTAATCCTACCTGATGGGTTCATCCTAATTACAACGCTTCCTAACATATTTTCTGAAGAAAAGGCGTTCTCTATTAGACTTGAAAACACCTTCTGTTCATAATCATCAATAGTTGCACACAACACTCCATTATCGGTTAACAATTCTTTCGCCACCAGTAAACGGTCATTTAGAAAGGATAGCCATGAAGAGTCTCTGTAACCATTTTTATAAAGAATTGGGGCTGCGTCAGTGTTATATGGAGGATCAATATATATTGCCCGAACATTTTTTCTTAATTTTTTATCTAGGAAGTTAAGCCCTTGGAAATTATCTGCGTTTAACAAAACCCCCGTAGAGCTATTGTCAATGTTTTCAAAACTTGCTATTAATTTCACTTTAAATTCATTATCGAAATTCTTCGTGTCAATTGAAACACCTGAAATTTCTGGCAAAGTCTCAAGAGATAATTTCACATTATTAAAATCTATGTCGTTAAGAATACTTCGATCTAACGAGTATATTTTTTCCCAGTCTTTAATTTGGCCCTCATTCTCAAAGACCATTGACAATAAATTTTCAGGAACAAGGTCAATAGAGATGCAATAGTTTGTTTCTATAACAAATTTCTTTTTCAACCACATCTTCTTCTGAAAAGTTTCTAACTGCGCCAACATGTGAATAACTTTTTTCGCAATAGCTCGAATAATTTTTATCTTGCGTAACTGCTGCTCCGTAACACTGAACGCGGCATCATCAATATCGTCTAGAAACAACACTTCATTTTTGATAAAGAAATCCAACTCACGATTTAAAAAACCACCTAAGTCTTTATGGATAAAGTAATCAAAGGTATTGCGTGCTGTGTACTCATTTAGGTGGCGCTCCAATAATGTACGCTTTGGTTTGGCTTCGGTCGGTGCAAGCGCTTTGAGAATATTTAGCCATTCATCAAAACCGTCTTGTGCCAAAATGGTTTCAACCGCAGCATCATTGAGTTTTTCTTGCTTTTGTTTACCTACTTGAATAAAGTTGAAATGAATAAGCAGCTCACCATCTTCTTCACTTAACGGGCATTCTTCATCCAATACAAAGCGGCGTTCTTTGCCTGCTTTGGCTTTTATATTGTCTTTTTCTGTATCAGCTTCCATCAACTTAATACGTACACTTTTTTTATCATCGTTTGCCCCTTCTTTTGCTAAAAAGGCATAATCACGTAAGTGTTCTGAAGACTTAATATAGTATTGATCGTGGTTTGCCCAATAGAGCTTAACTTCTTCCCCTTGATATGGAATTGCGTAAGTGTCTGCCTTGTAACGACGCTGGGAAATAAAATCTCCTTGATCATAATAGCGGCTAAAGAACGTATGCAATTTTGAAAATACATCATTTTCTAGAGCTGTGGCATCAACAGCATTAGCCATTTTGGCTTTTATTTCTAATACAGTGGGAACATTTTCAGGATCAGGCGCACCCAAGTTTTTAGCCTGTTCAATAGCCGTGCTTAGTTCTTGCTGTAAATCACCTTGACCTTCTGAGCTATAATCATCAAAAGCTTGCTTCACTTGTGGTAACAAATCGTCTTCAAGAAACTTATTAATATCATCCCGTTTTTGATTCATGATACGATAAATACCAAAATCTAAATCAGCTTTATCCATTTCAAAAATGGTTTGCAGGGTTTTTATTAATTTCTTATATGATTCACTCATTGTTTGCTCCTAATACACTCACTCATTTCTATACGACTTTCCAGCCAATAGTAAATAGGTTTTCTGTTGTCGTTTTTTGATTTAAGCGTTTTTCTAGAGCTTCGATCAATTCATCACGTTTTTCTAAAATTTCATCTTCGACATCAAATATCTGTTGCCGTTGCTTTCGTTGTTTACGCTCTTCTTGTCTTATTTTTTCTTGGAAGTCTTTTTGATCATCTAAAGATGGAGACTGCCTTGACTCACGCTTAAGCGCCTTGATTTTAGCTTTAGTGTCCAGCAGGGCTTGCTCTGCTCCCGTTACTTTGTCATCAGCCCATTTTTCAAGCCTGTCCCTCTCTACTTGAAAGTGTTCGTTATTGGCTTCTAGCACCAGACTTATTCTTGCTTCTATTTGGCGTTGCTGTGTTTCTTCTAATTTGTCTTTCAGCTCTTCCCCTATATTGTTGTAGCTATTTTCCTTAACATCAGCCATACATTGAAACAGTTGTTCACAAGCTTCTTGATCAATCAATTTCCCCTTATTTGTTAGAGCTGTAAATATAAGGTGCTCCTCTTTCTGAAAAGAGTGGATGCTGACCTTATTCAATATCAGTAAGCCCGACTGACCTTTCATTTGATCTACAATTGAGAGCTTGGTTGGCTGTTGGCTTACATTAAAAACAACTGTCTTATTCTTACCATCACAGTCAATCAGCTTCGCTGAATCTATAATGAATTCACCTAAAGCATGATTCATTCTCAATATATGGTGGTTAGGTGTAGGCTCTATGCCTTTTTGTATTAACTCATAACGACCTTTTGGACACTCCACTTGATGCGACTTAAACGAAGGTCTGGCATTTAATGAAAGCTGATATTTCTCATCATAAAACTCAGCCAATTCAACTAATTGATGCTTTGTTAACGCCCAAAATATTCTGGCAATTTTATCTAAGCGTTTTTCGGCTTCAGCAAGCTGTACGCGTAATAAGTCATGAATATCTTCATCGAAATTTTCTATCAGTAACTTTTGGGTTTCTTCCATTTTTTCATTGATGTTACTTTCGAGTTCTTTTTGTAATTCCTCAAAAGCCCTCTCAATTTCTTTTGGTTGGCGACAAGTCTCATAGATAGTAAGAATACGTTTTTCAAAATCGATACCGTTTTCTATTCGCCCAAGCACGTCATCAGAAGCACCAAACACACCATCGAACAAATTAAACTTTTCTGTCAATAATTCTAAAACACGCCTATCTGCCTGATTGCGTTTGTTCAGAAAGTTAATCACGACAACATCGTGCTTTTGCCCATAACGATGACAGCGACCAATACGTTGCTCTACTCGTTGAGGGTTCCAAGGCAAATCGTAATTAATTAATAATGAACAAAATTGTAAATTAACACCTTCTGCGGCTGCTTCTGTTGCAATCATTATTTCTGCATCTGATTTGAAGTAATCAATAATGGCAGTTCTTTTATCAATTTGTGCTGACCCTGTTAGGGCATCAGAGCCTTGATGTTTTTCCTTCCAAGCCCCATAGATTTCTTTTATTTTTGGTATGTTATTTGTACCGCTAAATGTTACTAATTTGTCTCGATAACCATTCGCTGATAAAAACTCATCTAAATATTCTTGTGTTCTTCTCGATTCTGTAAAAATGATCATTTTACGAGAAGCACCTATTTGTTTCATTTTCTCAAAGCCGACATCAATTGCTTGAAGTAATGATTTGGCTTTTGTATCGACTTTTATTTTATTGGCTTGCTCTATAAAGCCTGTTAACTCGTCAATTTCGTTATTTATTTTTTGGATATTTTTTTTAACTTCTTTTTTTTCTTCGTTCTCGTCAGATAGAAATGGAAAAGCTTCTTCGTCTAATACATCATCTAAATAGTCATCTTCTAGGTTATCATCTTCTATTAACTGCCCAAGGAAGTTATCGTTGGTCAATTTGTCATCTCTTAGTAACGCCAACCTTGTTCTAATGGCTTTTAAGGTATTCACCACAGCATGGGATGATGAAGCCAGTAACTTTCGTATGATCAATGAGGTAAGGTGCTTTTGCCGCCGCGGCAAAGCAAATGAATCTTCCTTTAGTAAAAAAGTGGAAATACCCTCATATAAAGCCTGTTCCTCATCGGTCGGGGTAAACGGCTGAGTGATTGTTTTTCGCTCAGTATAGGGTACATATTCCAGTACCTGCTTCCGCAAAGTTCGATGCACAAAGGTATCAAGCCTTTCTCGTAACTCGGGTAAATCTCCTGCGGAACTCATGTACTGTTTTCGGAAGGCTTTATCATCACCGAAAAGATGTTCATCAATAACCGTAGATAAACCGTATAACTCAATGAGTGAATTTTGTAACGGCGTTGCAGTAAGAAGAAGTTTTTGCCTGCCATCCAAGGCTCTTTTTAATGCTTGTCCCATTTTATTCTTTGGCCTGTGTGAATTGCGAAGTTTATGTGCTTCATCAATTACTACAAGGTTCCAAGGGATAGCTAATAACTCTTCTTCCAGTCGTGCCGCATAATGATACGACATGATAGTGACCTTTTTTTGAGACAGAGGGTTATAAATACCTGCTTTTTTTTGTTTTCTAACGGTTGATGCATCTAGAATTTGACAGGGTAGGTTAAATTTTCCTTGCAACTCTGCTGCCCACTGCCGCCTAAGTGATGCAGGGCAAATAATAAGAAGCTGGCGTTTACGCTCTGCCCAATACTGGCTAAGAACCAAGCCCGCCTCAATGGTTTTACCCAATCCCACTTCATCAGCCAATATTACACCTTTATTTAAAGGGTTTGCCAAAGCAAACAAGGCTGCTTCAATTTGATGTGGGTTAAGATCGACTGACGCATCAAATAAAGACTGAGACAAACGATCTACGCCATCAGCGGAATGCTTAAGCGTTAGTTCATGGGCATAGTATTTTGCGTGGTAATCGGTAATCACAGGAATCTCATTCATTTAACTATTATTTTTTGTTCGTTTATCCACTGCTCGATGTCTTCTTTTTTAAAACGCCAGCTACCGCCTACCTTGAAACCGGGTAATTTCCCTGCCGCAGCAAGCTTATAAGCTGTCTTTTCTGCCAACTTCAAGTATTTGGCGACTTCTTTTAATGTCAAAATTTCGTCTGTCATCGCTTATTTCACCATAATTGTCACAGGAGAGAATAAGGGAAAATAGGGGAGTCGACAAGACTTTACTCTTTGAACGAGATGAATTTTTTGTCCTAGACAAACTATCAAAACTCAAACGGTCGATAGAACTTCATGGATAGCGAAATTATGTGAGTTGCTATTTTTTATGGGGGTTATCGGAAATCTGAGCTGGTTATTGCTAAATAAGGTGACATTTAGCAACTAAGATGCTTGTAATTGAAGGCTTTTTGTACTGTTTTTGTATATTTAGGAAATGCTCTGCCGTGCTTTGTTGGGTTATAGGTTTTCTGAGCTGCATTATCGATTTTCGACTATTTCACCGGTAAATGCTTCCACAAACTGATCATCGCATCTCCAATACAAAATTCGATAGATTCGCCAGGCTCTACCTGAAGTTCATCAACAACTTCCCTAGGAAGTTCAATCTGTAATCCTCCATGTTCGCCAATAACAGCGCTAACTTTACAGATTAAACAATTGCTTCGAAGAGAGTTTTCATTTTCTAAAGGCCACTCTTCAAGATATTGTTCTAATTTTTCTTGTTTTGTTTCAGGACAATATTCGACTGAATGGAGCGCAGAATATGTTTTTTTCACTTCATCACTTCGACCAAATTCGCTTATTTCTTCCATTTGCGCTTCAAGTTCATCTTCAACACTTGGGCGGTTATGGCCATACATTTCCTTCACGAACTCAATACAACGTTCGGAATCCCAGCCTTTGAGGTCAAAAAGATCAAACATTGCTAAAAGCGTATCGCTCAGTTCGATGCCTTCTAACTTCGAACTCTCAAGATATCGTTCCATTCGTTTGTGCATTTTTGTTACGTCAGATTTTGAATGTTTTTTGTTCATCTAAATCCCCCTGTTTCGGCCTTTTAGTCTCTCAGGAATCATAAAAATCCTCTAATATTCACAGCGAGGTCGTGATGCCCTCAAATAATTTTATGAGCGGAAGTAAATCGTCGTGAAAGCCTGCGATATTGGCTGCTAACCATTCGGCGCGTTCTATGCCAGTCCAGCTCAATTCGTATTCAGCACTTAGGGCTAACTCTTCAAAAAATAATCGCTGTGCGCGACCATTGCCATCTCTAAAAGGATGGATGACGTTGAGTTCGCAATAGTAATGGGCGGCGCGCTCGACAAATTGTTTTCTGTCCAAACCACGTAGATGATTTTCCTTAGCCAAGCCGCTGAGTAATTTAGTGGCTTCGGCCTCAATTCGACCGGCAGTACAAAAACGCGTTTCATTTTTGCTTATATCAACTTCGCGGATCTTGCCAGCCCAATCATAGATATCCTGAAACAATTGATAATGAACGGCTTGAAAGTGATTAAGGTCGAAGAGTTCAAAAGTGGGCTGATATTCTGCGGCTCTAGCGGAAGAAAACTCTGTTTCCGCTTTTTCTAGTAGAGCCTCATCCAAAATGTTGAGTCGATTGATCAGAACGGTACTGTCTGGATAGCAGTATCTATCGGGCTTTACGCCATATTTATCTCGCATACTTCGCTTTTAGATCACTAATATTCTTGTTGGGCATCCCTTTCTTAACCGCAATCCCTTCAAGGCTTAAACTGGCACGGTAATTTTCATCGACTTTCTGTTTGAAACGTTTTATTTTCTGTTTTTTCGACCACATCATAATTCCCCTTTTTCAATTACCAGTATACATTATCGACGTATAATTTTCATGTTGAAGCCATTTGGCAACCAATTGCAGAATTTTCTTCCTCGATTTGTATACTAAACCTCAATTGACATGTGTGCTATGTTGAGAGGTAGAGTTTCTGGGTGCTTGACACTATTTGGGGTACATATATGTTAAATAGATCGCTATACAGTTGCAATCAAGGAAACGATAATGCCACTTTTACGAAAGTGATATTGATTACTTAATTGATTGCTATCTTCGGTTTTCATTTGTAACGCTCTCCGCAAATTTTATTGTTTAGGCTTTCAGCTATTCTGATTCAAACATAGTCATATGAAATTTCAGAGCTTACCGGCAGCTTTTAGCACTGCATGGATCGTTTCAAACGGTAACAGCAAAGATAAAGCTGCATCTTCTAGAGGGATAGCACCATAATCTGTATACCACTGTGCAACTCTTTCGTTCTTGGCATCGATCAAAAGAGCAACACCGCCAGCTTGTGTTGCAACTAGGAGGCAGCGACGCCCTGCCGAAAGTAATAACTGTCCACCTAGCCCTGATCTTTGAACGGTTCGATCAGCCGCCAAACGTCCAAGTCTGAATACCGGCACCTCATGACGAGCCAATCCACGCTTAATTACTTCTGGTGTGCGTTCATAAGCAATGAAAGCCGGGCTTAGACTATAAAATCCAAGGATCTTCCTAACACAAAGATGTGTCATATACGGTCGTTTGTGCAACACTATCAATATCTTATCGT
>CAZRPK010000004.1:58132-63620 GCA_964601915.1 uncultured Kangiella sp.
ACACAAAGATGTGTCATATACGGTCGTTTGTGCAACACTATCAATATCTTATCGTCACTATTTTTAGAGCAATACTTATTCTAATGCATATAAATACAATCAATCTTGTTCTATTACAACCTTGGACTCATCCAACGCATCAATAACGGCTACCACCAATGTTGCTAATGGGATTGCAAAAAACACTCCCCAAAAGCCCCAAACTCCGCCAAAAAACAGGACCGCTGTAATGATTGCGACTGGATGCAAATTGTTGGTTTCTGAGAATAAAAGTGGTACCAGAATGTTTCCATCTAATGCCTGAATGACTAGATAAGTGATCATTAGGTAAAGAAAGGTGTCTCCAGTGCCAAACTGTATTAATCCAACTAACGCTACCGGAATTGTCACCAGAGTGGCACCGATATAAGGAACCAAGACAGAAAGTCCAACCAGAACGCCGAGTAACACCGCATAGTTAAGATTAAATATCACAAAACTGATGTAACTGGTTAATCCGACAATAAATATTTCAACCACTTTACCTCTGACATAATTTCCAATTTGAATATCCACTTCGTTCCATACTCGCATGGATAATTGACGATCATCAGGAACCCATCGCGCTAGCCAATTCAAAATGGTGGTTTTATCTTTTAGAAAGAAGAACACTAATAAGGGAACCAAAATCATGTAAATCATGATGGTGACGATATTTTTAAAAGATGCCAATGAAAAGGTAACCAGCAAATCGCCCACATTACTCAGACCGCCTCCTAGTTGTTGGATCACTAATTCAAGCTGCTCTTTAGTCACTAGGTCGGGATACTTTTCCGGTAGCTCCAATAATTTAGATTGAATATTCGCGGCCATATTGGGTAAATCGGTAAATAACAATTCTATTTGATGTCCTAGTAACGGAATAATGCCGATGATAATGGCTAGGCTAATCGTACAAAAACTAATAAAGACAGTGATCACGGCAATCAAGCGAGGTACTTTCCTTTTTTGCATGGCACTAACGGCCCATTCGAGTAGGTAGGCAAAAACGGTGGCCACCAGTAATGGCATTAATATCTGGCCCATTAGGTAAATAGCCAAAAAGCCTCCAACCAGTAAAACGGCCAAAATAACCGCTTGAGGATTGGAAAAATTTCTTTTGAACCATCGAATAAAGAGTCTGCTCATTACTTGTTTGTGCCTTTGTTAATAAATCTATTGGTTAGACTTGAATTGTCAGCCTTTGATAACATAGAAATGCAGCTCATCGTTATCTTCTTTAAAACTCATTTGATGATCGGTCATATTGATATAAGAAGTGAGATCCCTTTTTGAAGTTAGATCGGTCGCAATTAAATGCAGCTGCTGGCCAACTTCCAATTTATTAAGTGCTTGTTTTAACTTCAATAATGGCATAGGGCATGTCATTTCCCTAGCATCCACTCTTAAATGTGTCGATTTCACAGTATTTCGCTACGTTAATGGGATGGGTTTTCGATTAATAAATTTTACCATTTATTTACCATGTTAAAAGGACTTATAACGGTTATCGGCATATAATTGTCATAAAATTAAGTAATTAACGATTGTGAACTAATTCAATGAGTTAGACTCTGTACCCATACTACCCCAAAATACAGAGCTTGCATTTTAAGCTAGTACATATAATCCTAGAAAAATAAGAGGAAGCCTATTTGATGTTTAATTCACAACCAGCAACGGACGAAGTATTTTTTCTATGAAGTTACTCAGTGGTTTTTTCGCATTGGTTTTAACTGGCAGCGGTAGTTTTGCTATTGCAGCCAATAACGATCTTCCTGACATCGGTAGCAGTGCCTCTCAAGTACTTAGCATTGCCAAAGAGCAAGCTGTCGGAGACTCGTATATGCGTCAATTAAGAGCCTTTGCTCCTCTATTACATGATGCCGAAGTCAACGATTATATCCAGCATTTGGGCTTCCGATTAGTTGAAAATAACCTGCAAGCTGCCGATCGTCAATTTTCCTTTTTTGTGATTAACCAAAGTACCATTAACGCATTCGCCCTTCCTGGTGGATATATTGGCGTACATACCGGGTTAATTAATAAAACTGAAAACGAAAGCGAGCTAGCGTCAGTTATTGGCCATGAAATTGCCCATGTCACTCAACGCCATCTAGCTCGTAGACTCGAATTGCAGAGCCAGCTTGCCCTGCCCTCTTTGGCCGCTTTTGTGGCGGCTATTTTAATTGCAAGCCAATCAAGTAATTCCGATGCGAGCATTGCCGCTATGACCGGCGCGCAGGGATTGACTCAACAAGCGATCATCAATCACACTCGATCAAATGAATCAGAGGCTGATCGAATTGGAATTGTGACTATGTATCGTGCTGGTTTTGATCCAGATGCTGTAATTAGTTTTTTCGAAAAAATGCAAGAAAATTCTCGATATCGATCCAATTCATTTGAATTTTTGCAAACTCACCCACTGTCCCGCAACCGGATCACTGATGCGCGGTTAAGGGCGTCAGAATTGCCTGCCAGACAAGTTATAGAAAAACCCACCTACCAGATCATTAAACAAAAAATAAAAGCAATCACTACCAAAATCACACCAACAGTATTAAATTCCGCCAAACGAAGATTTGAGGTAGGCGAATTGAATACTGATGAACAACTTTATGGTTATGCGATATTACTAGCCAGAGGCAAAAAACTTGAAGAATCAGAAAAGATATTACTAAAATTGACCCAAAAAAATCCAGGGCAAACCTCTTATGCGATAGCGCTAGCCGAGCTGGATATCATCAAAAATAAACCTTCTCGATCATTGACAATCATCCAGAATTTTCTTGATAAGATCCCAGGCAATCTGGCATTGGTTGAAATGAACGCCAAGTTATTACTGGCCGCACAGAAGCCAGCCGATGCTAGAAATTTATTATTAAAAAATGTCCATATGACTACTTTTGCACCGCAATTACTCAAGCTTTTGTCAAGATCTCAAGAAGAGTCTGGTCATCAGTCCGAAGTATATGAAACAGAAGGTAATTATTTATTATCCGTTGGCGATTTATCAGGAGCTAGGAATCAGTATTACCAGGCTCTGAATGTTCACACAGAAGATCCCTATGCGCGTGAAAGAATTAACGCTCAACTACGATTGATTAAAGAATATTTGTATAAACGTAGTCTACAGCGTTAACTAAATGAATCATTATTGGGGTATGAAGTCCAATGGTACGAAAACGTACGCTAAGGAATTTTAATCATCATCGCTCGGTTGATTAAGTGGTCTGAGATGACCTTTTGTCACCTGTTTAGCCAACGTAAATGAATAATGACCCAGCACATTAATATGACCATATCCTAATGGCGATAACCTGGCTTCATCTTCTTCCTTTATTTCAATTGAACCCTGCAAATGGTCTAATGCCGACTGCATGTAAATGGTATTCCATGAAACAACTGCATTGGTGACTAAGCCGAGTGCGCCAAGTTGGTCTTCCTGTCCTTCGCGATACCGTTTACGGATTTCCCCTCGCTGGCCATGGCAAATGACACGCGCAACAGAATGTCGTCCTTCTCCTCTATTGAGTTGTGTTAAAATTCTTCGACGGTAGTCTTCATCATCTATGTAGTTCAGCAAGTAAATGGTTTTGTTTATTCGCCCAGCCTCGATAATGGCTTGTGCCAAACTGGAAGGCCGATCACTTTTGAGTAATGAGCGAATGAGTTCGGAAGCTTGTACTGTACCTAATTTGAGTGATCCGGCCACTCTCATCATATCATCCCATTATTGATGAATTTTTTCAGGGTGTGCAGCGCCACGCGCTATATCATTGAGTACGCCGTAATCAGCTTCTTTATCAATTCGCCAAAACACAGCTTCACCGGCATCAGCCAAACGTGGTGAAAATTGATATCCTAGTAACCAGAATAAGCCAAATACGATATCTGACGTACCCGTTGTATCTGTCATAATTTCAGTTGGATTTAATCCGGTTTGTTGTTCCAGAAGCCCCTCTAAAACAAACATGGAATCTCTTAATGTTCCAGGG
Source organism: uncultured Kangiella sp. (assembly GCA_964601915.1). Lineage (GTDB taxonomy): Bacteria > Pseudomonadota > Gammaproteobacteria > Enterobacterales > Kangiellaceae. Next base: position 62,152 of record CAZRPK010000004.1, read on the forward strand.
ATAACAATGCCATGAAAGCCAGAGAATTGGTCAGAGATAAAGTTATACTAGGTGGAGCCAAAATATTTTTGGCCCTGCATTAACCGTTCAAACAAGTGTCACAAAACGCATGCCATCAGCAGAGGCCACTTCACCGCCGCCCCATTTCTTTGCCAGGGCTAAAGTAGCCTGATGATTGACTAAGCCTGCATTTGATTGAGTCAGTGTTTCGGCTCTCACATAATTTTGTTTGAGCCAGCTTAAACGATGACGCGTCAATGCTGGAATATGAGGTTTGATTAGTGGTTCTAACCCAATATTACAAGCTTCAGCGATAAGTACGACACAAATACTGATCGTTAGATCATCTGCTCGTGCATTAGATTCGCTCACATGTGTAAATGCATCAAGAAATCCAGTGTGAGCGTGGATTTCTAATAGCAGTTCAGTGAGATCAACTAAGCAAATCAGAAACTTGCTTGCTTAGTTGAGTAAGGCTGGCCGGTACTTCTAGTTTGTCCAGATTGGTGATTGTTAAAGTCGTGCGTTTACCTGAATGATCTAGTCTGACGGCATTATTATCATCGAAATTTGCTACGACCTGTCTATAGGTGGCATCCAATTGGCTTATTAAACGCGCAACCGCTTCATCAGGTTTAACTGGATGACCTAATGACCGGCAAACTTGAATTCGATTGGCTTGCCAATCTGCTCCCTGTAATAGCTTTGCTCTGGGATCGCCCCAACGATCACTGTTTTCAATAAAGATATCTCGCCTTCGCAGACTGTCTTGTAATTTATCGAGAAAACATAATGTGTAGCCTCGCTTTGTGACATGACCTTCTTTATCAAAGACCAACCGTTTCCAAGGATTAGTAATTATTTCTAACGGTGGATTGTCCAAAGTTTGCTTACGCGTATTTCCCAAAGTAGCAAGATATTCAAATGCTTCAAGCGTCACTTCACCAGCAGGTGCCGCTTTAACCGCAATATCATTGAGTAACCGTGGCAAAAACCTTTTAACCTTGCCATATTGCTCTACCATCTCATCATGGAAGTTATCGCTAGATGGTCTGGCAATCGAATGAATCATTTCAATAAACTGAGCCAATTTTTTCTTAGATAATTTGGTATATATAACTTCTCGCAATTGGCTATCTTCTGTTTCTTCATTCAATATCAACGCACAAATTGCTGCCAATGCCAGTGCCGATTTATCCAAATCTTTCAGTGTTCGTAATCGCTTTTTTTGACCTGTTTTTTTGGCTTCGCCAGCTATTCCAGTAATCAATAGATCAAGAATATCAATAGCATCATCAAGCGCCATTACTTCAAACGCTTTGACAAAAGCGACCAAAATAGCGATCCGTTTATCATCTGGCATTTTGGCTATTTTATGCATAGAGATAACACCGGCATGACGAGCAAGGTTCTTTAGTCGTACAGGAGGTATATGGGAAAAATCAAGACCATATAAATTGAAATCTTTT
>CAZRPK010000005.1:0-6506 GCA_964601915.1 uncultured Kangiella sp.
ACTCTTTATGTCTAATGTGGTTGTAATTAATTTCTTTTGATTTTAGCTCTGGTTTTTTCTTAATCAAATTTTTACCCATTACTTTTTCAGCCATTTTAAGAAATCGATTATTTCCAAGTGATCGTCCAGTTCTATCATGTACTTCAATTTCTTTCATGGGTAAACTTTAAGCATTTAGTAAATAATTATTCCAGTCACCAAAAAAAACCTGCATTTTATTAACTTTAACTGAAATTCTAAGGGGCTTCTGCAATGGCCTTGTTTTGCTCCTCGTTCTTAAAATAGGTCTACACTGCATATACTTTTCAACGTAGTTTTTTTATGTATCTCAGATAAATCTATTTATTTTTCCTTCAGTAATTGAAAGCATTTAACAAGGAGTATCAATATCGCACATTACTTCCTAAAGTGTTATTTTCAACATATGTTGAATGGAAAATCTGGAGCTAACGATTATTGTTGACCAAAAACAAAAAACAACATAGTATTTATTTCTACCTATAGGCTACTGCCTATCAATTAGCATTTAATTGCCTGGGTGCTGGTGAACAAAAATGCGACATCTCTCTAAAAGGTCAATGCCCAAAATTTAATATTTAAATTAGTTTTTAACTCACTGGAGCAGTGGGCTAAGATCAGCTATGATTTATCATAACGATTTTAATTCACTCTCAGTGGGAAAAATAATTTCAAGCTAAAAATACTCAATGAGAATAATAATGAAACTCAACTGGTACTTTGATTTTATATCCCCCTTTGCTTATCTTCAATTAAGTCAATTTAGTCGACTGCCTGAGACTGTGGAGATAGAATTTAAACCCATTTTATTTGCCGGCTTATTAAAAGCTTGGAATAATGTTGGACCTGCCGAAATCGCTCCAAAGCGAATTTTCACTTATAAACATTGTTACTCTATCGCTAAGAAAAATAACATCCCATTTACTATGCCTCCAGCTCACCCTTTCAATTCATTAGCCGCTCTAAGACTTGCTATTGCATGCCAGAGTAATAAAAAATCGATACAAATTATCTTTGATACAATCTGGAAAGCTGGGCGTTCCCTCGATGATACAAAAACTCTTGATTTATTAAGCTCAGAGCTTCAATTGAACAATATACAAGAGTTGATCGCTAACCCTAAAGTCAAAGACATACTGCGTTCAAATTCCGAGGAAGCAATTCAGAGTTCGGTTTTTGGCGTACCAACCTTTGTAACTCAAGATGATAGCAAAGAAATTTTTTGGGGCTATGATGCCTTTGAAATGCTACTGGATTATATTGAGGATCCCATTAGTTATTATGATCAGGAAATGCTTAACATCCAGCAACTACCTGAAGGTATTCAGCGAACCAGAGTTTAGATTTTAGCAAACTCCGGTAATTCACCAATAAGTAAAAATGTAATAGGCGTGATAGAGTCTGACTCCAAAATTTCTGATGTAAGAACAAAACAAACTTATTTAATAAATTCTAGTCAATTGGAAGGATCATCCACGATTAGAAGAATAGCAAAAGAAATGCTCAGGACAGGTAGAACCCCTAAGAACCATTCAGATAATTAACACAACATCTGTCCGCTTTAGTTAATTCCACTCATGGCAACATTGGACAAGCCTGAAAATAGAGGCTTTGCTATAGCCATGATACAATCATTAGGTGATTCCTTCATCCTATTGGATAACCCTTTGGTAAAAAGAGATAAGTTAACTAAAAAGCAAAAACGGCAAGTAGCGACAAATCGTGGAAAAGTAAACCAATTGAGCAAAACGGCTAATTTAGGCAATTTAAAAAATGGTTTGATTATAGGGCGGTTTGGCAATCAAGCCGATGTTCTTGATATAAGTGATGAAAAAAGTTATCGATGCTTTTTACGTCAACACTTAGGGGCTCCGGTACCTGGCGATCGTGTTTCTTTTCGCTTGGAGCTTCCGCAAGAGTCTAAAACTGAGCCAAACTCAGTAATCAATAGCGTACAAAAAGTTAAAGGTGTCATAGAATCAATTGACAAACGAAATTCTCTATTAGAAAGACCTTCCCGTCACAAAGGCTTAAAGCCTATTGTGGCAAATGTTAATCTGATTTTTGTTGTTGTTGCTCCCCTGCCTGATTTTTCTAGTGTATTGCTTGATCGATATTTGATCGCTACTAAAAATGCAAATATTGAAACCGTTATCGTAATCAATAAAAGTGATCTCAAAGATGAAATCCATGAACAAAAAATTGAAGAAAGCCTAGAAATCTATTCAAAAATTGGTTACCCCATCATAAAAATTAGTTCGATAGAAAATTTAGGTAAGGCTGAATTATTAGAATATGCGAAAGGAAAATCTAGTATTTTAGTGGGTCAATCTGGTGTTGGAAAATCTTCCATTATTAACTGGCTTTTTCCTAGTGAAAATTTAGCAGTACAATCGATATCGACCAATTCTCGTTTAGGACAACATACAACAACAGCCTCTAGAATTTATCAATTTAAAGGAAATAAGAAAAGCTACTTGGTCGACTCTCCAGGCATTAGAGAATATGGTCTTTGGCATCTAAATTTTGAACAAATCGCTTCAGGGTATATTGAATTTGAAAATTATATTGGAACTTGTAAATTTAGAGATTGCCAACATATCAATGAACCAGGCTGTAAAATCATTAAAGCCGTTAAAGAAAATATCATCGCTAAACCTCGCTGGGATAACTATGTAAAAATAATCAATAACAATGAAGCACCTTAGAAAATTAATTTATCCACATCAAAACTCTCTATTTAAATAACCATCAACTTCCGATAGAGGTATTGGAGGAGAGAAATAATAACCTTGACCAAACTCATAATCAAAACTTTTTAATGTGTCTAATTGCTCTTTACTTTCAATCCCTTCTGCTACAATTTTCATTTTTAGGTTGTTCGCCATAGAAGCAATTGACTCAACGATAGCCAAGTTTTTGGTTCCATGGTTCATCATATCAACAAATGATTTATCCAATTTAATTACATCAAAGGGAAATTGATGTAAGTAACTAAGAGAAGAAAAACCAGTACCAAAATCATCTAAGTAAATATTAAGTCCCATAGACTTCAGTTCCCTTACAAAATTAGTTGCAGCCTTATAATCCTCTATTAAAATACTCTCTGTAATTTCTATATTAAGTAGAGATGGCTCTATTTCATTTTTAAATAATAGTTGCCTGATGAAATCATCAAAAGTTCGAGACAAAATTTGAATAGTTGATACATTGATGTTTATAAAGAGCCCCCTAGTACACTCCTTTTTCGAAAAGCCTATGAGAACTTCAACGGCACTCGCCGCCACAAACTCGCCGAGTTCCACAATAAGTCCCGTCTCTTCCGCAACGGGGATAAATTGGTCTGGCGAAATAAAACCTTTCGTTATATGGTTCCATCTTAGTAATGCCTCAAATCCAACCACTTTATTTGTCGAAATATTTAGAACCGGTTGATAAACTAAAAAAAGCTCTTTTTTAGAAATTGCTTCTCTAAGTTCATTTTCCATTGCCATGCGATTTGTTACAATTTCTTTTATATCAGAATCAAATAAACAGAAACAATTTTTCCCTTGATGTTTCGCCTGATACATTGCAGCATCCGCATCGGCCAAAACCTCATCAGCATTAGCATTCTGTGTATTAGCTAAACGTATTCCGATGCTAGCACTGGTAATTAAAGAATGTTTTTCTACAATGACTGGCGCTTTTAAAGCCTTTAATATTCGAGTTGCCAAGTTAACTGCAGTTTTCGCAGAGTTAATACTTATCATAAGAATACAAAACTCGTCACCACCTAATCTCACCACAATGTCATCTTTTCTCAGACATGATGTCAATTTTTCAGAAATTTTCTGTAGAAACACATCACCGACATGGTGACCTAAACTATCGTTTATTAATTTGAATCGATCCAAATCAAGAAAAAGTAACGCAAAGTCACTTTCTTCATCACTAGCCCTTGATTTTTTATTTTCATTATTGTGGTTTAATAATTTATTGACCTGCTTAGATAAAAACAATCTGTTTGGTAATCCTGTTAGAGCATCATGCAAAGAATCATATGCCAATTTTTCTTCAATTATTTTTCGTTTTACTATCGTATCTTCTAGCTCTGAAGTTCTTTCTTTTACTCTATTTTCCAAATACTTATGTGCGGAAATCAATGACTCCGAATCTTTTTTTCTTAATATTGAAATCGCAATTTGATTCGCAATGGTTGTCAATGTTGCCTCATGCTTGTCATCATAAATAATATCAGACTCATAACTTTGCACGGCAAGAACACCAAATGAACGGCTTCGTTCTTTTAAAGGAACACCTAAAAATGAATTACAAGTAGCACCAGTACTTGCTTCACCATCCTTTTGCGTTCTATTAAACAAATAAGTTTTACCAATAAATAGGATTTTTTCTGTTAACCCATGACTTCTCTTCAGCGATTTCACAGGTTTAGAAATTGGATTCTCGTCATTTTCATCAACAAAATAGGGGAAATTAATTGATTTTTTATCATCTGATAAAATAGCAATATAAAAATTTTTAGCGTACATTAATTTAGAAACAATATCATGTACCTGAGTAAAGAAATCAACTTGGCTTGTCGATGTACTGACTAGTTCAGTTATTTCAAATAATGCTTTCTGTACTTTCTCACTACGACGTCTTTCTTTAATTTCTTGAGATATTGCTACATTTATTTCTTGTAAAGAACGTGTTCTTTGTTGCACTTTAGCTTCTAAATCTTTATTGATCTGTTTAAGCTGCTCTTCAGCCGCCTTACTTTTTAATAGCATCGCCACTTGACGCGCAACAAACTCTAACAACTCAACTTCTTTACTTCCAAAAACTACTTCATCCTTGTAACTTTGAATCGCCATCGCTCCTAGCAATTCATTTTGGTACAACATCGGCACGCCCAACCAATCAACAGAGTCAGAACCAGTATCTCCTACCACACCTGAACTTATAATTTCGTTAACCTGTTTTCTATTTAAATGCTGAGTTTCTTTAGTTCTCAAAACATAGCCAGTTAACGTATTCTTCAAATCCTCAGGCATAAACACGTCAAAATTTTCAACATTCAAACTCACATCAACTTCATCAACAAAATAAACAAACTTGATAGAATCAGTTTTTTGTTCAAAGCGAGCAATAAAGAAATTTTCTGCATAGATCAATTTACGGATTACCGCATGAATTTTTTCGTAATATTCCTCCATATTACTACTAGTAATCCCACACTCTGTAATTTCATAGAGCGCAGAGGCAATATTATTAGAATATTGATCGAAATTATGATCGCTTGGAGCCATTTTACTGCTCCTCCAAAGCTTTATTCTGTATATGGTTTACTACACTATTTTTTAACACGATTATAGCTTTTCTTCTGTTGACTGGTGCTAATGGAATAACTTTATCAAAACTAAAATTGATGAGAAGTATTCTGCTCTCACACTTTTAGTTTTAACCCTCTTAATATTTTTGATTGCTAATGCTATATATTTCTTTAGATATGCTCAATAAATTGCCTATTATCGACAATATCCAAAGAACCGCAAACGTAAGCATAATTGACTACAACACTATTTTTGCAACCAAAAATGGGGCTGGTTAGTAATTAAAACATACAAAACAACCCAATACAGGAATGATCACACCTACAATCAAAATTCATTTAAAAACAAAATTTACGAAATATTTAGTCACTAACCCCCCTAAATATAGTCAATTTTTATCGTATTCACACAGTTAAAGTTAAATTTAGCTGAACAAACTCATTATTTTAAAAAAAAATAATATTTGATTACCTATAGATACTGTTTTGTTATAGTTAGTTGGTCAAAATATCAATTTTTGAGATAGGTTTAAAAACGTTATGCCAAACGGGTTATGAGCTTCTGATTTACGAAATGGGTATCGATGCCATAACAGGCGCATTTAATACAATAAAAAGAAGCCCTAGGGCTTTTAGTAACAGGGGATACTTCGCCGAAGTGTATGACTAATGCATCAAATAGTGGTTTTAAGTTATTACACAAACCTCTTAAACCAGCTCAATTATGATTACAAATTATTGATTTACTTAAATAAAAAACTACTCATAAGGCAAATAATTACGTCCATAATTAATGATCAACTCAGATGCCTTTTTAAACACACCTTTTCCCAAAACCCATGAATGCCAGTAAAGCTTATTGCTTAGTGATTTTCCAGGCAACAAATCAACTAGCTCCTTCTTTTTCAATTCTTTTTCTATCTGCTACTTGGGAATTAAAGTATAAGCTAAGCCTTTTTTTGCAAGCTCTACAAAAGCTTCTGATGACCTAACGGTGTGACAAGGATAACTTCCAGGAGGTAATCCAAAATTATCGTGTATAAATTTTAAATGTAAATTATCGAGCTGATCATATGCAATTCCGGGTGCTAGCTTTAATGACTCTTGATTAACGCCGTTGGCAAAATAACGAGCTTGAAAACCTTTAGAAACAACCAATAAATATTTTAAG